>JBKHYB010000055.1:0-7939 GCA_046565725.1 Actinomycetota bacterium | reverse complement strand
TCATGGCCTCCAAGATCCATCGTTCCAACATCCTCAAGCCGGGCTTCCGTCACGTCGGCGTTGGGATGGTGAAGCACGGGGGCAAGAAGTGGGTGACCGTCGTGTTCGAGTCACGGCGAGATCCCGGCACGACCCTCTCGATGCCCTCCTGTTAGAGCCCTAGCTACCCGCGGTGATCGCATCTCCGGTCCGGATCGTCCCGGAAGAGATGATGCGGCCCCGCACGCCGCCCTTGTCGATCATCGGCTTCAACAGCGGCTTGGCGGCCAGCGTCTCGAGGTGCCGGCATGGGGGGTTGTCTTCCATGACCTCCACCTCGGCCTCGCCCACCCTTACGATCTGGCCGATCAGAGAGCGCAGATCTATGCCCTCCGTCATCACGTTGCGGCGCATATCGGCGTACTCCAAGCCAAGCTCGTGGTCGACGTTGGCGCGATCGACCGCTTCCTTCTCGAACAGGGTGATCTCTTCGGTGGAGTCGTGCTCCTCATCGGCGGATCTGAAGTAGCGATCGCCGGCCAGTCCGCTTCCGGCGACGGCCTGAACCTCGTCCTTGGGAGCGATCGGGCCCCCCTCTACGCCTGCGATGAAGAGGCCTGCCACCCGTGCCTGCGTATCCATGCGCCTACTCTGCCCTCGGTCGGCGAGCCTGTCTAGGGTCCCGTGGGCGCCATCTGGTACGATGGGGAACCGTTCCTGGCTGCCCCTGCGCGCGGCCGGAACCCCGTGGACCGGAAAGACGGTCTCCAGAACTATAAGGAAGGAACACTCGCGCATGGCACTTCTGAAGGAAGGCAAGCAGGAGATCATCGCCGAGCACGCCCGTGGCGAGGGCGACACCGGCTCTCCCGAGGTCCAGGTCGCTCTGTTGTCGCGCCGGATCTCCGAGCTCACCGAGCACCTCAAGACCCACCCGAAAGACCACCACTCCCGCCGAGGCCTGCTGCGGATGGTCGGCCGTCGCCGCCGTCTGCTCGAGTACCTCAAGCGCGAGGACATCGAACGTTACCGAGACATCATCGGCAAACTCGGCTTGCGCAGGTAGGCCTCACGGACCCCGGAAAGGAGCCGTTCACGACCCAAGAAGGTAGTTAGCAGGGGAGTGCCGGCTCGGCAGGCCGGTGTTCAGTGGCAAGCCCATCTACATAGCAGGTGGCCTTCCTACTGAGGATCGGCACCGGCTGGCTCTCTCCTTACGGATCGAAGGCGGCGCAGGCGCGCCGTTGTTCCCATAAGGAGGACATAGCTTCATGAAACCCGAACCGAAAGTAGTCGAACGCAAGATCGGCGACGTCGTGTTCCGATTCGAGTCCGGCAAGCTCGCCGGACTCGCCAACGGAGCGGTTCTAGCCGCTTCCGGAGAGACCACGGTGCTCGCCACCGCAACATCTTCCGCCCCGCGCGGGGATGCGGACTTCTTCCCTCTGACGGTCGACGTCGAAGAGCGGATGTATGCCGCAGGGAAGATCCCGGGCGGATTCTTCCGCCGCGAGGGCAAGGCCTCAGAGAAGGCAACCCTTCTAGCCCGACTCATCGACCGGCCGATGCGCCCGTCGTTCCCCGATGGTTTCCGCAACGAGGTGCACGTCGTCGCGACGATCCTCTCGGTGGACAACGTCCACCCGATGGACATCGTCTCGGTGAACGCGGCCTCGGCTGCTCTGGCCGTTTCCGACATCCCCTTCGAGGGACCGATCGGTTGCGTCCGCATGTGTCACATCGATGGAGATTGGATCCCTAACCCCACCTACGCCCAGGCCGACGATGCCACGATCGAACTGGTTGTCGCCGGTCGGATGAGCGAGCGGGGCGAGGTCGACATCATGATGATCGAGGCGGGCGGCTCCGATCACATGTTCGAGCTCATCGAAGAAGGTGCCCCCAAGCCCGACGAGGAGATCCTCGCACAGGGCATCGAAGAGTCCAAGCCATTCATCGCCGAGGTCATCGCCCTTCAGAACGAGCTGGTCGAAGCGATCGGCAAGCCTAAGGGCGCCATGGGCGAGGGAACCGAGTTCCCGATCTTCGTCGACTACACCGACGAGGTGATGGATCGCGTGTCCGCGATCGCAGGTGACAAGATCGCCGAAGCGGTCACCATCACATCCAAGGCCGACCGCAGACGCCGGATCGCCGAGATCGAGGCCGAGACGTTGCAGACGCTTGCGGACGAGTTCCCCGAGGGCGACAAGCAGATCCGCAATGCTCTTCGCAGCCTCATGAAGAAGAAGGTGCGTACCCGCATCATCGAGGAGAACAAGCGCCTCGACGGCCGGCCGATCGACGAGGTTCGCCCGATCTGGGTCGAGACCGGGGTGCTACCTCGGGTCCACGGCTCGGCGATCTTCACCCGTGGCGAGACCCAGGCGCTCACCATTGCGACCCTGGGCATGCAGCGGATGGAGCAGATGATCGACGACCTCTCGCTCGAAGACCGCAAGCGCTACATGCATCACTACAACTTCCCGCCTTACTCCACCGGTGAAGCCGGCTTCATGCGCGGCCCCAAGCGCCGCGAGATCGGTCACGGCGCCCTGGCCGAGAAGGCCATCCTGCCCGTGATCCCGAGCGCCGAGGAGTTCCCGTACGCGCTGCGGGTCGTAACCGAGATCATGTCTTCGAACGGTTCGACCTCGATGGCATCGGTATGTGGCTCGTCGCTGTCTCTGATGGACGCAGGTGTCCCGCTGCGCGGCGGGAAGCACGTTGGCGGTGTCGCCATGGGTCTGATCAACGAAGGTGACAAGTTCGTTCCTCTGACCGACATCCTCGGTGACGAGGACGCCTTCGGTGACATGGACTTCAAGGTCGCAGGTACCGAAGAGATGGTGACTGCCCTGCAGCTCGACACCAAGATCTCCGGTGTTCCGGCCGAGGTCCTTCGGGAGGCCCTGATGGCCGCCAAGAAGGCCCGTCTGCACATCATCTCCAAGATGAACGAAGGTCTGTCGGCACCGCGCGAGCAGGTGGCGGAGCACGCACCTCGGGTCATCTCGATCAAGGTCCCGGTCGACAAGATCGGTGAGGTCATCGGCCCCAAGGGCAAGAACATCAACATGATCACCGCCGAGACCGGTGTCGAGATCGACATCGACGATGACGGCACGGTGCGTATCGGTTCGACCGACCAGGAGTCGGCGGAGCGTGCGGCCGAACTGATCGAACAGACCGTCAACCCCCGCATGCCCGAGGTCGGCGAGCGTCACGCCGGTACGGTCGTGAAGACCACGACCTTCGGAGCGTTCGTCAACATCGCTCCTAACCGCGATGGTCTCGTCCACATCAGCAAGCTGGGTGAAGGACGGATCGAGAGGGTCGAAGACGCCGTGAACGTCGGCGACGTGATCGAGGTTGAGGTGACCGACCTGGATCGTCAGGGCCGCATCTCGCTGACCCCCGTCGCATGGCTCGAGCGTCAGGTCGAGGCAGGCAAGACCATCGAAGAGGCCCGTGAGATGGCCAAGAGCGGTGGTGGAGGCGGAGGTCGAGACCGCGATCGCGATCGCGGAGGCGACCGTCGCGGCGGGCGCGATCGTGACCGTGGGGGCCGCGGCGGCGGCCCGCGGCGCGAGCGGGCACCGCGTCAGGACTTCTAGGCGGAATGCCGTTGTTCGATAGAACGACGCTCGATTCGGGCGTCACCGTCGTAACCGAGAAGATGGCCGAGGTCCGTTCGGTCTCGTGCGGCTTCTGGTTCGACGTGGGCGCCCGTGATGAGCCCGATAGCTTGGCGGGGACCTCCCACTTCCTCGAACACCTGTTGTTCAAGGGAACTCCCACGCGCACTGCGAAGGAGATCGCCGACGCCTTCGATGCAGTGGGTGGAGACGTGAATGCCTTCACCAGCAAGGAGTACACGTGCTACTACGCACGGGTCCTCGATCAGGATCTCCCGATGTCCGTGGACGTCTTGTCGGACATGATCACGCGTTCGTTGCTCGACCCAGATGAATTGGAGTCGGAGCGGCGCGTGATCCTCGAAGAGATAGCGATGCACGAGGACGCCCCTGACGAGTTGGTGCACGACCTCTTCTACCGTTCGATGTGGCGCGAGCACCCTCTGGGTCGCCCGGTTCTCGGGTACAACAGCACCGTGGGGGAGGTGACGCGCGATCAGCTCGCCGATTACTGGCGGGAGCGCTATTCACCCTCCAACTGCGTCGTTGCCGCCGCCGGCAACGTCGACCACGATTGGCTCGTCGAGAGGATCTCTGCGATCTTCACCGAACCGTATGGCAGGCGCACCCTGCGACCGGGGGACGCTCCGCAACATGCCCCCGGCATCAACGTGCACCGTCGGCCGACCGAGCAAGCCCACATGATCATCGGGATGCCCGGCCTCCACAGGGGTCACGAGGACCGGCACGCACTCGCCGTGTTCGACACGATCCTCGGCGGAGGGATGTCCTCACGTCTCTTCCAGGAGATCAGGGAGAAACGCGGTTTGGCCTATTCGGTGTACAGCTACCGGTCCATGTTCTTGGATGCAGGCACGTTCTCCGTCTACGTGGGCACGACGCCGCAGAACGTGGACACGGTTATGGGCATCATCAACGGAGAGTTCGAGTCGGTTCTTGGTGAAGGCATCACCGAAGCCGAGTTTCAGCGTGCGAAGGGCCACCTCAAGGGTTCCCTCGTGCTGTCGTCCGAAGACCCAGGCTCCCGCATGTCTCGTCTAGGCAAGCAGCAGATAACTACGGGAGAGATCCTCTCCATAGACGAACTGATCGCCCGTATCGACGCTCTACAACTCGAGGACGTACAGCGGGTGGCGAACACCTTGTTGGGTTCGGAGAGTCGCACGGTCACGATCGTTGGGCCGTTCGACGAGGACGCGTTCGATCGTCACGCGGCGTGATGTTGAAGGTCGGGGTTATCGGTGCTGCCGGCAGGATGGGCAGCGAGGCATGCCGCACGATAGAGGCGACTGAGGATCTCGAGCTCGTCGCTCGCGTGGGACGGGGAGACCCTCTCGACGGCCTCACTGAAGCCGGAGCCCAGGTGGCGGTCGAGCTCTCTACTCCCGAGTCCGTTCACGACAATGCGCGTTTCTGCATAGAGAACGGCATCCACACGGTGGTTGGAGCCACGGGCTTGACCGACGCCCAGCTTCACGAGCTCGACGAGGTCGCCGACGCCAAGGCTGTGGGCGTGATCGTCGTGCCGAACTTCGCGCTGGGTGCGGTCCTGATGATGCACCTTGCCCAACAGGCTGCGCGCTACTTCGACTGGGCCGAGATCATCGAGCGGCACCACGAACGTAAGGCGGACGCTCCATCCGGTACGGCCCTGCGCACGGCAGACCTGATCAGCACGGTTCGGGATGCACCTTGGAATGTTGCAGAAGGCCGATCCTCCCTCGAAGGAGCTCGCGGCGGGGAACGGCATGGGGTGCGGATCCATTCGTTGCGCCTTCCCGGTTCGGTCGCTCACCAGGAGGTCATCTTCGGAGGAACCGGGGAGACCCTGACGATCCGGCATGACTCCTTGGACAGGTCTTCGTTCATGCCCGGCGTCGTCCTCGCGGTCCGCAAGGTGTCGAGTCTCCGCGGCGTAACCGTCGGCCTCGAGCATCTGCTGGACATCTGAGGATGAGGAGGGCAGCGTTCGCCGCGCTGGCGGTGGTGCTAGCGGTTACCGCGTGCGCGGGCGAGGACCCGAACGTCACGGATTCCGGCAAAGGGAAGCCCGTCGTCACCGTCGAGTTCCCCTCCGAGACCGCACCAGGTACTCAGCACGAAGCGGTCCTGAAGATCCACAATCCGGGACCCGGCGAGATGAGGTCTCTAGTGGTCGCTTTCGCAGCGGTTGGTCCTCTTTCCGGGCAGCGCGAGATCCCCACGTCGATAGTCGCCTTCGGCATCGATGGAGAGAATCCATCCGTCCTGGCAACCAACCCAGAGGCTTCGGCCGTCTCTGAAGATGGCGTGTTGTTCACGTTCGGACCCCTCTGCCCGGGTGGAGGATCGTTCCCGGGCGACTGTCAGGATGTGAGCCGCGACGAAGCGGAGCCTCGGCTCGCCGAGGGCGACACGATAACGATCACCTTTACGCTGAAGGTGCCTGTGGTCTCGGGCGTTGCGGCGAACTCGGTCCAGGTCTACGACGGGAGCGAGCCCGCCAGGGCGGGAGGGGCAAGACTAGAGACTCTCGTGGGACGATAGTTGGCACGGGGCACGAAGGGCGAGGATGGAGGCACGATGAATAAGCCACGTTATGGAGAGGTCATCACCGCGATGGTGACGCCTTTCGCAGAAGACGGAACGCTGGATCTCGCTGCGGCGCGGGAGTTGGCCGATCATCTGGTGGGTCACGGATCCGACGGTCTCGTCGTCTGCGGCACGACCGGAGAATCCCCGACCCTGTCCCACGAAGAGAAGCTGGCGCTGTTCGAGGCCATCGTGGAAGAGGTGGGGGGCCGGGCTTCCGTGATCGCCGGTACCGGCACCTACAACACCGCAGAGTCGGTCGAGCTGACGAAGGCCGCTGCAGGACTCGGTGTCGATGCCTGTTTGGTCGTCACCCCCTATTACTCGCGGCCCCCCCAGAACGCTCTTATCGCCCACTTCAGCCACATCGCAGATGAGTCGTCCGTCCCGCTGATGATCTACGACATCCCCGGCCGCACCGGCCGGAGGGTCGAGCGTCCGACGATGCTCACGCTCGCACGCCACGAACGGATCGTCGCGGTGAAGGATGCGGTCGGTGACCCGGTGGAGACCGCGAAGCTGCGGTCCGAACTAGACGCCGAGGGGTTGAGCGACTTCGAGATCTACTCGGGCGACGACGTGCTGCTCTTACCCCATCTGTCGGCCGGAGCCGTCGGCATCGTTTCGGTGTGCTCGCATCTGATCGGGACCGAGCTGAAGCAACTCTTCGCAGCCTGGAACGACGGCAAGATCGAAGAGGCTCAGCGCATCTATCTGCGCTACACGCCGCTGATGGCCACCATCATGGGTGTGACCTCTTCGCCGATCCCCGTCAAGTACGCGGTCAACAAGCTGGGTCACGCGGTCGGACAGACCAGGCTTCCGCTGGTTCCTCCGACCGAGGATGAGGCCAGCACGATCGACGCCGCGCTGCAGGAGGCGGGCCTCCTCTGATGGCGAGTCCCACCAGGATCCTCTTCCTCGGAGGGCTTGGCGAGATCGGTCGCAACATGATCGCGATCGAAGAGGCCGGACGCATCCTCGTGATCGATTGCGGTCTGTCGTTCCCGAACGACGAGATGCTCGGTGTCGACCTGGTCCTTCCCGACTTCTCTTACATCACCGAACGTGCCGATCGATGCGAGGCGGTCGTGCTTACCCACGGTCACGAGGACCACGTAGGAGCACTGTCGTGGTTCCTGCGGGACGTCGACGTCCCGATCTACGGGACCCCGCTGACCCTTGGTATCGCAAGGCGGCGCATGGACGAGTTCGGCGTGTCGGCCGACATGCGAGAGATCTCGGCGCCGGGGACCCTCGACATCGGCCCGTTCCACCTCGGTTTCATCGCCATGTCGCATTCGATCCCCGATGCGGTCTCGGTGTCCGTCACGACCGCCAACGGGACCATGTATTACACGGGCGACTTCAAGTTCGATCCGTCACCGATCGACGGACGCAAGACCGACGAGGGCGCGATCAGGGAACTGTCCGAACGAGGCATCGACATCTTGCTGTCGGACTCCACGAACGCCGAGCGGCCGGGTCGCACCCCGAGCGAGCGGATCGTCGGAGATACCCTGCGTGACATCTTCTACCGGGCCTCCGGCCGGATCCTCGTGGCGTGCTTCGCGTCGAACCTCCACCGGGTCCAACAGGTATGCGAGATCGCCGAGGAGCTCGATGCTGCCGGGTTCGACTCGATCTGGACGAGCGAGCACCACTTCGTCGACGACGGCTACATGCCGTCGCAGCTGCCCGTGCTGGCCGCGATGGCGGCCCGGACCTCG
>JBKHYB010000054.1:0-7945 GCA_046565725.1 Actinomycetota bacterium | reverse complement strand
AACACAGATACCAGTTCTTGGAAGTCCATCACCAGAGCCCGCTCATCGGCCCGGACCACGACCGCAACCGGCCCTCGAAGGCCTGCTGCGGCGGCGGCCCTGAGCCTGCGCTTGATCCGATTGCGCCGTACCGCCCCGGGCACCCGCACCGCCAGACCGATCAGCGTCTGATCCGCGGGGACCGAATGCACGGTGACCCCTTCGGCGCGCAGGATCCGCCCGGTGCGGGCGATCCTTCGGAAGTCCGACGGTCGCGTGAGGGACCGATGGGGACGCATCTAAGAAGGGTCTAGGCCGAGAGGCGAGCGCGGCCCTTGTCACGGCGACGCTTCAGGATCATGCGGCCGGCACGGGTCTTCATACGAGCACGGAAGCCGTGCTTGCGCTTGCGCCGACGGTTGTTGGGCTGGAAGGTTCTCTTGCTCATCGGGACCTCACGATCGTCTGCTACCCGCTCGTTCGCCGCGGCCTGCGGTCGCGAAAAACAGTGGGGTTCTTTCGGTGCGGAGGCAGTATAGCCGCTACGCGTTTATCCACGTCAAAGCCCACTTCTCCACAGTTCTTCGCGCCTTGTACACGACCCTATTGACGGTTGTGGGTACCGCGTCGGTATCTTGAGCTTCGGCCGGCGGTCTCGACGAGGAGAGCGGCGGCGGACTTCCCCCTAGCTGTACCGAAAGGTTCCGACCTCTTTTCCACATCTGTGGAAACACCTGTGGAGCGAGGCGAAACCCCAGGTCAGGCCCGTTTTGCTGGACCTCGTACCGATACCAGAACGTCGTTCCGCCGCCACAGATCGTTGTCCACATACTGGGTGTGGCCTGTGGAAAACGCGGGTTGCTTGAAGGGGGAGATGTGCACGTTTCAACCGATGTATCGCCTGGGGATCATGTGGGAGCCCCGCTGGAAACCACTTCCGACCCGGTCGCCTCTGAGCTCTGGGGGGCGATCTCCGAAAGACTTCGCACCACTCTCAGCGAGGGCAACTTCACCGCGTGGTTCTCTCGCACCAGGCCCCTGGCCCTAGACGGCTCGACCTTCACCCTCGCCGTTCCGAATCCCTTCCACAAGGAATGGATCGAGAGCAGGTTCATGGACGATCTCCGCCAGGCCGTCGTTGAGGTTGCCGGGGCGGTTCACGTCAGCCTGGTGACCGACGACACCATCCCCGAAGAGGCCCAGGAACTCTCCCCCAGCGAACAGCAGATCGCCCAGACGGTACTGGTGTCGGAAGCCTCCGACACCTCGGGGCCCCGGTTCCACCCCAAGTACACGTTCGATTCGTTCGTGATCGGCTCTTCCAACCGGTTCGCACATGCCGCTGCCCTCGCGGTGGCCGAGGCGCCGGTCGACGCCTACAACCCCCTGTTCATCTACGGAGGTGCCGGCCTCGGCAAGACCCACCTGCTCCACGCCATCGGGCATTACGTCCGGCAATTCATCCCGGACATGGTGATCCGCTACGTCTCGACCGAGCAGTTCATGAACGACTTCATCTTGGCCCTGCAGACACGCGCGATCCCCGATTTCCACAAGCGCTACCGCATGGCGGACCTGCTTCTCGTCGACGACATCCAGTTCCTCGAAGGCAAGGAGCGCACCCAGGAGGAGTTCTTCCACACCTTCAACGCGCTGCACCCGAAGAGCCAGATCGTCATCACGTCAGACAGACCGCCCAAGAAGATCCCGACCCTCGAGGAACGTCTTCGCACCCGATTCGAGTGGGGCCTGATCACCGACATCCAGCCACCGGACCTCGAGACCCGTCTCGCGATCCTCCAGAAGAAGGCCACCACCGAAGGCCTCTCCGTCCCCGCAGAGGTCCTGTCCTTCATCGCCTCCCGGATCCAGACCAACATCCGCGAGCTCGAGGGGGCCCTCATCAGGGTGGTCGCTTACTCGTCGTTGACCCGTTCCGAAGTCAACCTGGAACTCGCACAGAACGTCCTTCAATCGCTCCTGCCGGATGGCGTCGAGGCCCGAGTGACCTCCGATCTCGTCATCTCGATCTCTGCCGAGTACTTCGACATCACGCCGGAAGAGATCTGTTCTTCCAGCAGGTCTCGCCCTCTGGTCAACGCTCGCCAGATGGCCATGTACCTGTGCCGGGAGCTCACCGACCTCTCTCTCCCCAAGATCGGAGAGCGCTTCGGGGGCCGCGATCACAGCACCGTCATCTACGCCACCAACAAGGTGAAGGAACTGATGCAGGAGCGCCAGAGCACCTACGAGCAGGTACGGGAGCTCACCACAAGGATCCGTCAACAGGCCGCGCGTGGATAACCCAGACGTTTTCCACCGCACCCCCCAGATCCGCATATCTAGAGAATGTTTCGCGCCTCTTAGGCCGCGAAACCGCGCTTCCCTCCACACCTCATCGCGCAGGCCTACGACCCCTCTGACCTGCACCGGAACCGCGTTATCCACGTTTCCACAGGCCCTACTACGACTTCTAGGGTTTAGATATCTATCGATAACCACAACAGCCGGTGAACAACCGGAACTTTGTCGTATCCCAGACTTAGAGTCATTGAGAGATGTTGCAGTGCCGAACGGAGGTATCCGATGAAATTCCGTTGTGAGAGAGACGATCTGCTCGAAGCGGTGCAGTTCGCCTCACGGGCGATCTCGAACCGAGCGACCCTTCCGGTCTTGTCGGGCCTCCGGATCGAAGCCACCGAAGAGGGCAAAGTGGTAGTCGCCGCCACCGATCTGGAGCTCACGATGGAGACGGCTTTCCAGGCGGGGGTGGATGAACCGGGCACGGCCATCGTGCCGGGCCGTCTCTTCGGAGAGATGTCGCGCAGCTTGTCTGCAGGCCAGGTATCCCTGTTCTCCGGCGACGGCGAACTCGAGATCGGCTCCGGCAGAGGTCATTTCAGGGTGAAAGCCCTAGCTCCCGACGATTACCCGGCTCTGCCGTTGGAAGATCGGGCTACGGGCGGCGAAGAGATAACCATCGAGGTCGATGCGACGGCGCTGTCGATCGCGCTGTCGCAGGTGATCCGGGCCGCGTCCGGCGACGAGAGCCGGCAGGTCCTAACCGGCGTTCTGTGGGAGGTCGAAGCCGGAAGCCTCACTCTGGCCGCCACGGACTCGTATCGACTGGCGGTGCGCTCTATCGACATCAGCGGCGGCCCCGCCGAGTTGAAGAAGGTCGTTCTGCCCGCGCGGGCACTCGGAGAGTTGGCGAGAGCCCTGCAGGGTTCGGGAGGTTCGGTCAAGGCGACGATCAAGGAGAACCTCGTAGCGTTCTCGGTGCCCCGGCAGTCCGAGGCAGGTTCGGGGATCGGGACGTCGGTGATAGGGACCCGCTTCATCGAAGGCGAGTTCCCCAACTACCGACAGCTGATCCCGCAGGGATACCCGAACGCGCTGACGGTAGACCGCGAGGATCTGCTCGAGGTCACCAAGCGTGTCGGGCTGCTGGCCCAGAACAACCTCCCGTTGAAACTCAGCCTCGGTGCGGACCTCGAGATATCGGCCCACACTCCAGACGTCGGTGAGGGCCAAGAGGTGATCGATGCCGAGTACGAAGGCGAGTCGTTCGTCATCGCTTTCAATCCTCAGTTCTTGCACGACGGTGCGTCTGCGATCCAGTCCGAGAAGCTGGTCCTCGAGGCTGGCGATGGTCTGAAACCGGCCATCCTGCGGGGCGAGAGCGACACGGCCTACACGTACCTCCTGATGCCGGTGAGGCTTTCGTAGGGCTTGCTGGTAGCGAACCTCGTCCTCGAAGACTTCAGGAACTACGCGCATCAGCAGGTGGAACTTACGGACGGGCTGAACCTCGTGGTGGGTCGTAACGCGCAGGGCAAGACCAATCTCCTGGAGGCGGTCTACCGATTGAGTGGCCTGTCATCTCCTCGAGGCGCCGATACCGTCCTCGTGCGTGAAGGCGCCGAAACGTCCCGTCTGAGGGCGGACGTGACGCGCCGCGGCCGGTCGATCCACGTGGACATGGAGCTGCGGCCGGGCCGGGCCGCGAAGGCACTGGTTAACCGGTCTCCCGTGTCGAGTACGAAGGTGCTCGGGGACCTTGCCGTCAGCGTGTTCTTCGGGCCGGATGAACTGTCCCTCGTTAAAGGGTCACCGGATGGTCGTCGCCGCTTCCTCGACGACCTCATCGTCAAGTTGCGACCCGCGCAGGCCTCGATCCGCAAGGAATGGGAGCGGGTTCTGAAGCAACGGAACGCGCTGTTACGTCGATACGCGCGCGAGCGCGATGAGGCCCTGCTCGAGACGCTCGAGGTATGGGACGAGTCGTTCTTCCGTGCCGGAGCTGCTCTAGGTGGTGCTCGTCTCAGGGCCTTGGCCGCCCTGGTCCCGTTCGCTTCCGACCGCTACTCCGAGATCGCAGGCGGTGGTTCCTTGACCCTGTCGTACGTGAGCTCTTGGTGTACCGAGGATCTGGCGAGCGAGGCTCTGTCCGAGCCTGCATCCATCGACGAAGAGCGGCTCGCGAACGCGCTGAGACAACGTGTCGAACAGGTGCGGCGCGGCGAACTTGAAAGGGGCGTGTCACTCGCCGGACCCGGTCGTGACGATGTCAATGTCGCTCTGGCCACGCCCGGCGGCACCGGCCGATCCGTCGACGCTCGCACCTATGCCTCTCAGGGGGATCAGCGCACCTGTGCTCTGGCCCTGAAGCTCGGCGAGCACGATCTTCTGAAAGACGCACTGGACGACCCGCCGATCCTCTTGCTGGACGACGTGTTCTCCGAACTCGATCCGCATCGCCGTGGCTGGTTGCGCGATGCCGTTAGGGGGGCCGGGCAGACGCTGCTGTCTTCGGCAGAGATCGACAGGTGGGAGCCCCTGGGTGCCGAAGCGGTATTCGAGGTCAGTGGAGGAACCGTCCAGCAGATCGGAGGTAGTGATGGCTGAGCGAGACGTCAACCGCCTGCGCGACCTCTTAGGAGACGTGGGGCGCAGGTTCGGACTGTCCGGCGCGGTGGAAACCGGGGTCGTGTGGCGTCGGTGGCCCGAGATAGTCGGCGATGCGATCGCCGAACACGCCGAGCCGACCTCCCTGCGCGATGGCGTCTTGCGCGTGCGTACCGATTCGCCTGCGTGGGCGCAGGAACTCACCTATCTCGCGCGGCGGGTGGTGTCGCGAGCCAACGAGGTGGCCGGGAAGCCAGTGGTTTCGGAGATGAAGGTGTGGGTTGGACCGGGCAAGATCCCCGGTCGCGTCGGGCCGAGCAGCCCACACCGACACCCGGCCGCGTGTCTACCTACGACTCCCCGGAGGAGGCGTTCGAAGCCGCACGCACGGCGTGGCTGAAACGCCGTGAAGGTGGCTCACGATGAGGTTGCGTAGGGGGATACAGGAGGGCTCCGTTCGGGCTTCTACGAGCCTGGGAACCGCCTTAGAAAGCCTGGTCGCTGGTATGATTCATGAGACGTATCCCGAGACTCCGACCTTCGGTCGGCGCGCCCAGACGTTGTCTGGAGCGGCGCCGGATCGCTGGTGCGGCGGTCCATCGCTAGGAGGAGAGAACCTCGGCTAAACGCAGCGTGCCGGCTACCAAGACCAAGGCGGCATCCACTTACACAGCTCAAGACATCACGGTCCTCGAAGGACTCGACCCGGTACGGAAGCGCCCCGGTATGTACATCGGATCCACCGGGATCCGAGGGCTCCACCACCTCGTCTACGAGGTCGTGGACAACTCCGTCGACGAAGCCATGGCGGGCTACGCCGATCGCATCACGGTGGAGTTGCTCGCCGATGGTGGCTGCCGTGTCGGGGACAACGGTCGAGGCATCCCCGTCGATACCGTCAAGGGCACCGGGAAGACGGCGGTCGAGGTCGTGCTGACCACCCTGCACGCCGGTGGGAAGTTCAACAAGGAGGGTGGCGGATACCAGGTCTCCGGTGGTCTCCACGGGGTTGGTGTGTCCGTCGTCAACGCTCTCTCCACGCGGCTCGACGTGGACGTGGTTCGCGACGGCAAGCTGTGGCACCAGGAGTACGAGCGGGGTAAGCCGAAGGCCAAGCTGAAGGCGGTCAAGCCGGCCAAGCGCACGGGAACGACAGTCACCTTCTGGCCCGACCCTGAGATCTTCGAAGAGACCACCGAGTTCAAGTTCGACACCCTGGCCCAGCGCATGCGCGAGATGGCCTTCCTCAATCGTGGGCTCGAGATCCGACTGATCGATCACCGCGAGGCCGAGCCCGTTGAAGAGATCTTCAAGTACAACGGCGGGATCGTCGACTTCGTGAAGCACCTCAATGCGTCGCGCGAGCCCGTCAACAAGCGTGTCGTCTACTTCGAGGCGAAGGCCGCGACCCACGAGCTGGAGATCGCGATGCAGTGGACCACCGGTTACACGGAATCGGTCCACACGTTCGCGAACAACATCAACACGCACGAGGGCGGGATGCACGAAGAGGGCTTCAAGAACTCCCTCACGCGTGTCATCTCCAACTACGCGAAGGCCAAGGGCATCCTCAAGGACAAAGACGAGGGCATCACGGGCGACGACTGCCGGGAAGGACTGACGGCGGTCGTTTCCGTTCGCTTGCGTGAACCTCAGTTCGAAGGTCAGACGAAGACGAAGCTCGGGAACACCGAGATCCGTTCTTTCGTGCAGACCTCTACCTACGAGAAGCTCAGCGAATTTATGGAGGAGCATCCCTCCGAGGCGCGAGCGATCTGCAACAAGGCGATATCGGCTGCCCGAGCCCGCATCGAGGCGCGCAAGGCGCGCGACGTCGTTCGTCGCAAGTCACTTCTGGAATCCTCAGCGCTCCCGGGCAAACTTGCCGACTGCCAGACGCGCGATCCTCACGAGGCCGAGCTGTTCATCGTCGAGGGTGACTCAGCAGGTGGGTCGGCCAAGCAGGCACGTGCGCGTGAATTCCAAGCCATCCTCCCGCTGCGCGGGAAGATCCTGAACGTCGAGCGCGCTCGCCTGACGAAGATCCTCGAGAACAAGGAGATCCAGGCGATCATCACTGCGGTCGGAACAGGCATCGGGGAAGAGTTCGACATCACGAAGTGTCGCTATCACAAGATCGTTTCGATGGCCGATGCCGATGTCGACGGCAGCCACATCAAGACCCTGCTGCTCACCTTCTTCTTCCGTTACATGCCCGAACTCATCGAGGCTGGCTACGTCTATGTCGCGGCGCCGCCGTTGTATCGGGTGCCGTACAAGGGCAAGGTGAACTACTTCCGCAACGACGCCGAGCTCGAGACCTTCCGGGCCGCGCAGCCTGCGGGGGCCAAGATCGAAGCGTCGCGCTTCAAGGGTCTCGGAGAGATGAACCCTTCCGAGCTGTGGGACACGACCCTCGATCCGGATCGCCGCACGTTGCTGAGAGTCACCATGGAGGATGCCGCGCTAGCGGACGAGATCTTTACGATCCTGATGGGCGACGACGTCGAGTCTCGCAAGAATTTCATCCAGCGCAACGCCAAAGACGTGCGCTTCCTAGACATCTAGAGGTGGTTGCGTGAGCGCGGGAAAGAAACCATTCCAAGACAAGCTGCCCGACGACAATGGGGGCCGCGGCGGCGTCGGAGAGGTAACGCTCGAGGACGAGGTACAGCAGTCCTTCCTCGAATACGCGATGTCGGTCATCGTCTCGCGTGCCCTCCCGGACGCGCGTGACGGACTGAAGCCGGTCCACCGTCGCATCCTCTTCTCGGCCCTCGAGGCGGGCTTGCGTCCCGACCGACCGTTCCGTAAGTGCGCCGCACTCGTGGGTGACGTGATGAAGAAGTACCACCCCCACGGTGATCAAGCGATCTACGACGCACTAGCGCGTCTCGCACAGGACTTCTCGACGCGCTACCCACTGATCGACGGCCAAGGCAACTTCGGCTCGATCGACGGCGACGCGCCAGCCGCCATGAGGTACTGTAGTTCGGGTGATGCACGCGTTCGAACTGTGAACGGAACGTTCCGGATCGAAGACATCGTTGCTGACGCT
>JBKHYB010000053.1:0-8004 GCA_046565725.1 Actinomycetota bacterium | reverse complement strand
TGGCCCCACGGCGTTCTAGGTTTATGACTCCGCCCCCCGGGTTCAGTTCGGAAAGAGTCAAAGGTACCGCTTCGGGGCCCTCGGGGCGGCCTGAACCGGCATGGGGCCGGGCCTACGACAGTGGTAGTTGTATATGCCTGCCCTGGTGGCATAGATTTTTCGTTTCCAGTACCCGGAGTTCGGGCCGGGTGGCAATGCAAGCAGACCCCGGCCCAGGGGTCCACGAGAGCAAGGGGGAGTACATGGGGCGAAAGAAGCTGTGGCTGGTCGCGCTGGTAGGCGCGCTGGCCCTTATCGCTGCCGCATGCGGTGGTGACGGAGACGACGACACTGCCGGTGGCGGTGGCGGTGGGGAAGAGAAGGACTGCACCTGGACGATCGGAACGATGGGTGCCCTGTCCGGTGACTACGCCACCCTCGGTGTACCGATCATGCAGGGTGTCGAGTATGCGATCAACCAGGCGAACGAGGCCGGCGATCTGGCCTGCAACCTGGAGATCCAGAAGGAAGACAGCCAGGGAAGCCCCGACCAGGCGCCCGCGTTGGCTCAGAACCTGGTAGGCAACGAGACCTTGGTGGCCTGCATGTGCCCGTACTTCTCGGGTGAGACGCTGGCGACAGGCGACATCTTCGCCGACGCCGGTGTTGCTATCTCCGGGACGGGGACCAACGACACCATCGACGAGCAGGGCTTCGCCACGTGGCACCGCGCCGTTGCATCCGACGGCGTTCAGGGTCCGGTGGCGGCTCAGTACATCCAGGCTGCTTACAGCCCGAGTGTCGTGGCGGTCGTTCACGACAACCAGGACTACTCAAATGGTCTCGCCGAGTCGGTCAAAGCAGAGCTCGGTTCGGTCGCTAAGGGTCCGTTCATCATCAACCCCGAGGAGACCGACTACTCCGCCGTGATCGCTCAGGTCAAGGACGCTGCTCCGGACGTCGTCTACTACGGCGGTTACACGGCCCAGGCCGCTCCGCTGCTCCAGCAGCTACAGGAGGCCGGCGTTGAGGTTCCGTTCGTGTCCGACGACGGTGCCAAGGACCCGAGCTTCGGCGAACTTGCCGGCGAGGGCGCTGAGGGCGCGGTCGTGACCTGCCCGTGTGCCGACCCGAACAAGATCGACGGTGCGGCCGAGTTCGTCGAGGGCATGAGGGCCGAGTACGGCAAGAACGCCCCCGGAACGTTCGCCGCCGACATGTTCGACGTCACGAACGTCGTCATCGGTGCTCTGCGTGAGTTGAACGGTGACGAGTCGATCGAGGATGTGCGTGCTGCGGTCGTCGCTGCTTTCGACAACGCCGATGGCATCCAGGGTGTGGCCAAGGCCTACTCCTGGGACGAGACCGGTGAGTTCCAGGCCGACCCGCTGAACGACATCTGGATCTACGAGTGGAGCAACGAGGCCGGTGACTTCGTGTCGCTTGGCCCCGCAGCCGACCTCGTCGAGTAACACCGTTCCCCATAAGGAACCAGAAGGCCCCGCCGAACGGCGGGGCCTTCCTCGTTCCTCATCAAAGTGTCTAGACGAGGATCTTCTCCACCGCTCGTTCGAGCATGCGCAACGTGCGAACCTCGAACATCCCATCGCAGTGGGCAGCGTAGCGAGACGCCGCCGAGTCGCCACTGTCCCAGAACGTTTCCGGTTCGGGATTCAACCAGTAGATGTGTTTGGCGCTGTGTTTCAGTCTCATCAGGCTCTCTTCGCGAGGTCTGCGATAGTTGGTGCGAGCGTCCCCGAGTATCACGATCGTCGACCGGGCCGTGATGTCCCCTCCGAAACGGTTCTCGAACGACCTCAGACAGTTCCCGTAATCGCTATGGCCATCGATGTGGATCACGTCCGCCTCGCGGTCGATGGCCGCGATCGCTTCGGGTAGGTCGTATCTCTCGAAGGCCTTAGTCACTTCATCGAGTGCGTCGACGAAGACGAAGGACCGAACCTTCGAGAACTGGGACGAGAGCGCGTGCACGAGCATCAATGAGAACCGCGAGAACCTCGCGACAGACGATGAAACATCGCATAGGACGAACAGTTCCGGCCGGTGGGGAGGACGGCGCCGAAGTTCCACCTCCAACGGAACACCACCCGTCGATAGGGATCTCCGGAAGGTCTTTCGAGCGTCGAGGCCCCCGCGATGGGAACGCCGTTTTCGCATCGAGGTCCGTGCTGCGAGCTTGCGAGCGAGAGGGCGCACGGCCCTGCGTAATTCGTCGATCTCGTCCATAGGTGCGGTTGCCAGATCGATGTCCTCGGGAAGAGGCCGCACCGCGCTCCTCTCTACGACCTCGACCCCTCGCCGACGTGCCACCCTCCTGCGAACCTCGGCGCTCACCTCGGAACGGAACAGAGCGATCGCCTCCTGGAAGGCACGTCTCTGGAGCGCTGCCGTCAGCGGGTCCACGTTCTGCTTCTCCAAGTCCTCCAGCAAGCGAGACAGGAGGAGTTCGAGATCCAAGGACCGGAACACGGGGTACTCGAAGTACAGGGAATCGGAGGGGCTGTTCTCGATACGGCCGAGGGAGGTGACGGCCATCGAGGCCAGTTCTCGCGTGTTACCTGATCCCGACGCGATCGCATCCTGCAGAGCTCTCATCATCTGGTCCGCGTCCATGGGTTCGCGAGCAGCGTCGGTCAGGGCATCCACTTCGGGCGGTCCCGCTCCATCGAAATAGATGTTGAACAGCTGATCGAAAGTGGGACGGTGTCGAGATCTCTTAATCAATGTCGCAGCGAGAGCAGCCTTGAAGGCCATGCGGTCATGAACGGGGATATGTCTCAGGCTCTGTGTGGCATCGATGGTTTCCGCGACCGAGACGGGAACGCCGGCTCTTCTCAGGGCGGCTACGAACGCCAGCAGACGTTCGACCATCGGCTCTCAGTCCTCCAAGCGCAGGTGCTGGCGAGCCTTCTCGAGGTCGCTGTGGAACTTCAGCAACACCGACAACGTCGACTGCAGGGTCTCGGTGTCGAGCGTGCCGACGTTGAGGTGAAGCAGGGTGCGGGCCCAGTCGAGGGTTTCGGCGATCGATGGCTCCTTCCTCATCTCGAGCCCGCGGATCGTGTGAACGACCTTCACCACCTGATCCGCCAAGGTTTCCGAGATCTCCGGAACCCGCCGCAGGATGATCGCTTTCTCCCGTTCCTGGTCCGGATAGTCCATGTAGAGATACAGGCATCTGCGCTTGAGCGCTTCGGACAGCTCGCGAGAGTCGTTGGACGTGAGCACGACGATCGGCTGGTGGGTGGCTTTCACGGAGCCCATCTCTGGGATCGTTATCTGCCAGTCGGACAGAACCTCCAGGAGCAGTGCCTCGGCCTCCATGTCGAGCTTGTCGATCTCGTCTATCAGGAGCACGGAAGGCTCGGACGACCTGAGTGCCTTGAGGACCGGCCGTTCAAGAAGGAAAGGTTCCGAGAAGATGTTATGGGAGATGTCTTCCCATGAGGACTGGCCTTCCGCCTGGATCCGCAGCAGCTGCTTCCTGTAGTTCCACTCGTAGAGGACCTTCGTTTCGTCGACGCCCTCGTAGCACTGCAACCTGATCAGCGGCATGCCCAGTACCGTCGAGAGGGTCTTCGCGAGTTCGGTCTTGCCGACTCCGGCAGGACCCTCGATCAGCAGAGGCTTCCCCAGTCGCAACGCGAGGAAGGTGACCATCGCGATCTGCTCGTCGGCCAGGTAGTCGCCCTGCTGGAGCCGTTCGGCTAACTCCTGAACCTCTCCGGGCGGCCCGGCACCGGGTTCCATCGCCCGATGCTATCCCCCCGGTTTCCGGCGCGGGAACGCGTCGATCATCGACCTGGTTCATCCGAAGAAACGTCTTAGCGTTCTTGGCCGGACTGGGTTGCTTTGTCGTTCAGGACCCATGCCGCCGAGGCGCACAACATGCAGAGGGCGATCCCGGCGAAGGCGAACGGGGCTCTCAGGCCGAAGATCTCGGCGAGCACGCCTCCTAAGAGAGCGCCTATCGGTATCGCTCCCCAGGACAGGAGCCGGTGGGCGCTTTGGACCCGGCCCAGCAGTCGATCCGGAACCAGGTTCTGGCGCAGGGAATTCGTAACGACGTTCCAGAGTCCGCCTCCGAAGCTCACCAGCACGGCCATCGTTCCGACGAAGATGGCTCCGGATGCCATGGCGATCGCTATGTTCGCCAGCCCGGCGACACCGAGGGCGAGCATGACTGATCGCTTGGTGCCGAGGCGGGATCTGACCTGTGCAGCCAGCAAGCTGCCGGTTAGCGCACCGAAGGCTTCCGCACTGAGCAGCAGCCCGAAGCCCACCGCGCCTAGGCCCAGGATCTCCGACGCGTACAGAACGGCGATAGCGAAGGCGGCATGTAGCCACAGGTTGGTTGCCGCGGCTATGAAAGACAGGTTGCGGAGTAGCCGCTTGCGCATCAGCCAGGAGAGGCCCTCGCGGATATCCGACATGATCGAGACCTGTTGCCGTCTCTCGACGGACCCCCCACCCCGGATCCCGGCGACCAGTGCGGCCGCGCACAGGAAAGAGATCGAGTCCAGGGCGAAGGGCAGAGCTGCGCCGGTAGCGAAGAGCAAGCCACCGAGGGCGGGGCCGGCGAACTCGTTGGTCGTCACCACTGCCGCCTCCAACCGGCCGTTAGCCTGCTCGAGACGCTCGGGGGGAACGATCCGAGGAAGTAGGGCGAAGGCGGCACTGTCCGAGAAGACCTCTCCGATCCCCTGGAGGATCGCGAGTAGGTATAGGAGGGATAGGGAAGCGACGTCGAGATGAACGCTGACGGCGAACGCCCCGACGACGACCGCCCGCGCGAGGTTCGTAGCCGCGATCATCCTTCCGCGGTCGAACCTGTCCACCAGCGCGCCCACGTGAAGTGCCAGGATCAGCCACGGCAGCTTCGAGGCGAACATGATCGCTGCCACCGACAGTGGTTGGTTGGAGATGGCGGCGGCAAGAAGTGGAAGAGCAGTGACCCGCAGGCCATCTCCCACGTTGGTGATCGCGGTTGCGAGCCACAGGGACAGGTACTCGCGACCGAGAACGGGCCGCGGTGGTTCGGTCAGATCGATCGTCGCCTCACCTGGCGGTGCGGCGGGCTCGGTTACGGAGGTCGGTGGCGTCATCGTTGCGTCGGTGTGGTGCGGGGTGTGAGGGCGGCGTTCGTTCACGCCGCCCTCACCATGACCGGTTCTAGCCCCAGGTCTTGCCCTGAACGCGGGTTTCCACCGACGAGCACCTCCTCCCGGGCCTCCCTAGCTCGGGGTCGGTAAGGTCGGTTGGCGGCAACTGACCCGGAACGCGTGCGCGCCCCAAGGTCGCCCCTGCTCACCATCCTCCCAGCCGGCCCTTTCTGGCCGTTAAGTAAAGCGACGCCGGGGCTACAGAGGAAGGGGTAACGGGCCATTGGGGACATCTTGTTGCAACCTGTCCTAAAAGGAGCTCTGACTACAGAGCGTGCGCGACCGGTTACGCACGGTCGTTTGGACGAAATGGCTAATCCTGCTTCTGGTCATGGAGATGCGCCGCCTGCGTCCGGATGAGGTCGCCGGGTTGGAGGTCTCGGTCCTTGGTCGTGCTGCGCAACAGACCGGTGATGATCGACTGTGCGGCCGCTAGGGTCCGTGAGATGGCCTCCTTGGCCTTGCTGGTCTCACCCAGTTCCAATGCCATCCCGGCAACCGCCAGACCCTGCACGACATTGTCGTTGAGCTCCAAGGCCTGCTTCTGTCTGAGCTCGGCCTCGCGCAGCTCCCGTTCGTATTCTTCGGCGACCTTGCTCTCGGTGACGTCCTGGGCCGTTCCCAGCATCCTCACAACATCGCCCGACTCGTCTTGGATCACCTGCCCGCGGGCGCGGAGCCATCGGACGTTGCCGCCGGGCTGGATGACCCTGTGCTCTAGCTCGGTGTACTCCCCGGTCCGGTAGGCCTTGTCTATGCGAGCGTTCACCTCGTCTCGATCCTCGGGGTGGATCAACTGGAGGTAGGCCTCGTAGCTGGCTCCCCAGTCCTCGGGGGTCACTCCGAACAACCGGTAGAGCTCTTCGGACCACGTGACCCTGTCCGCCTTGACATCCCATTCCCACGAACCGAGCCTGGCCAGAGCCTGCGCATCGGCCAACTCGCGGTTCGCCTTCTCCAGTTGGTCCCGTGCTTCTCGCTCGACCTCGAGGAAGCGGCAGCGCTCGAGAGCGAGATCCGCCAGTACCCCAACGCTTTGGAGGAGTTCGAAGTCCCCCTGACCGAAGAACGGTGTGAAGGGGGTGCTCCACACGAGCATCGCCCCGAACGGCATCTCGATCCGCACGTAGCCGCCCTTGGGAGATACCTCCGTCACGGAGGTTCCCTGCAGGCTCGCTTCCAGTTCTGGGGTCGTACCGTGGGCGCCGATCAACTCCCCGTGCTTGCCCACGAGGGCCGCACTGTGTCCTCCGAAGATGGCCGCAACGTGGGGCAGTAGCGCAGCCGCGACCTCTTCGGTGTCTGTTGCGGTCATGAGAGCGACGATGGCTCGGTTGAGCTCTTCCTGCTCGTGCCGTCTCCACGCGTACCGCAGCAGCGGTGGTGGTGCGAACCCCAAGAAGAACGCCAGGGCAGCGATGAGAGCGAGCGCCTGGGTCACGATGGTTATCAGCGGAGACCCGTCGGGCGGGGCCGACCCCGCGATGATCAGTGCAGCGTTGAGTCCGATGCTGCCGAGGCTCAGATACCTCATCCGCTGACGGGCGAGGTTCGGTTCGCCTCGGCCTCCATCCCAGAGCCGGTACGCGGCCGCCACGGATAACACCGTCCACAGGATCAGGAGCGCCATGATGTACGGGAGGAACCAGTCCGGCCGTTCCTCGCCCTCCGCGGGAAGCTCGGGCAGGATCACCGTCCAAACGATCAGACCTGCGGTGGCTACCAGAGCCAGGCGGCTCCACAGGCTTCGCCCCGGGGTGAAGCACTCGGTGAAGCGGAACAGCGCATAGGGGAAGAGGAGAAGTACGGCGATCAGGCCCTTGGAGGCAGCCCTCTGCCAGGTGTTCGTCGGGTCCTCGGGGAGGAACAGCCCGGCCACGGTCACGATGGCCAGGGTCCCGAAGGTGATCATGAACCACATAGCCGCGGTGCCTCGTTCGCGCAGCCAGACCCTCAAAGAGAGCAAGGAAAGGCCTGCGAACAACGCCGTGTTCGCGTACCCCAAGAACTCTGCAGCTCTTTCCACCGCGACAACCCCCGCCCGATCTCCGCGCCCCCGCGCGGATGTTGACGTAATGGTACGCCGACGTGGCCCCCTCGACCTCCTCGAAGCAAGACCGAACTAGCAGAGGCCGCGGACCGTGGCTCCGTCCACGCCGATCGCCGCGCCGGCTATGAACCCGGCCGGTTCGGAGCACAGGAAGGCGGCGATCTTGCCGAAGTCCTCGGGGTCCCCCAAGGGGCCGTCCGCCCGGCCGAGTGCCACCGCCCTCTCGGTCGCGTGCAAGCCCGGGCACAGCAGGTTGAGGGTTATCCTATCGTCGAAGAGGTCCATCGCCGCGGTCTTGGCCCAGGCCCAGAGACCGGTCCTCGCGATGTTGGAAAGGGCCAGGTCGGGGATGGGTTGTTTGACCCCGAACGAGGTGAACAGACAGATGCGTCCCCATCCGTTCGCGCGCATCGCCGGTGCGGCCGCTCGGACGAGCCTGATCGAGGACACGAGATTCCCGTTGACGGCATCCACGACCTCGTCGTCGGTGACGTCGAGCGCTCTCCGGGGGGGTGGGCCTCCGTTGTTCCCGATGAGGATGTCGAGCGAACCGAAGCGTTCGAGAGTGCCGTCGACGAGACGTTGGGGTGTGGCCGGGTCCGACATATCGGCCGTCACAGCGAGGACCTCGGCCCCCGTTCCGGCGATCTCCGCGCGGGTTGCCTCCAGCGCCTCTTCACCCCGGGCCGAGATGACCACGTTGGCCCCCTCTTGGGCGAGAGCAAGAGCCGCGCCTCGTCCGAGCCCTTTCGATGAAGCCGTTACCAGCGCCGTCTTGCCTCGGATACTGAG
>JBKHYB010000052.1:0-8115 GCA_046565725.1 Actinomycetota bacterium | reverse complement strand
GTGAAGGTACGAGGGGAGGAGATCACTTTTCGTCATTCCTGGTTCCTGGGGGTTGCATCGCTGACCCTGTTCGGCTCCCTCGTGGTCTCGGGCATCTACCTGATGTTCTTCTACCGCCCGTCGGTCGAGGCGGTCTACGGAGACATGCAGCGCATCCACACGCAGGTCTCCTTCGGCCTGTTGGTTCGGAACCTGCACCGCTGGGGCGCTCACCTCATGACGATCAGCGTCTTCCTGCACATGGCCCGGGTGTTCTACACCGGCGCCTACAAGCCGCCGCGAGAGTTCAACTGGGTGGTCGGCGTGATCCTGCTGCTCCTCACGCTGCTGCTCGCCTTCACCGGCTACCTGCTCCCCTGGGACCAGCTCGCCGTGTGGGCCGTCACGGTGGGTACCGAGATGATGAAGAACTCTCCGGTGATCGGTGATCAGGTGCAGTTCGCCTTACTTGGTGGACCGGTCATCGGACCGGAGACCCTGCTGCGTTGGTACACGTTGCACGTCCTCTTACTGCCCTTCGTGATCGTGATCTTCATCTCGATCCACTTCTGGAGGGTTCGTAAGGACGGCGGCATCTCGGGCCCGATGTAGGGAGACTGATAAACAACGATGCCTACCCCCGATGAGGTTTACGAACAGGTACTAGCGGAGGAGACCGCTAAGGGCTCCTCGCCTGCGGTCGCCCAGGCCCGTGCCAAGGCTGCCCGGGTGAGGGCCGAGCGCGGCGCGAAGGACCCGACGAAGGCCAGCGGCGAGACCTCGCCGCCTCCGGCGTCGAACCCGACCGCCAAAGGTGGAGGTGCTGCCGAGGCTCCGGCCGCCGAGGCCGAGGCCAAGCCCGCTGCGGCCGCCACCGCCACCAAGCCCGCAGCCAAGAAGCCGACCGGAGCTCCGGCCAAGAAGGCGGCCGGCGGCAACGGTGCGGGTCCCGCGGTGCCCGAGCGGGTCCAGAGGTTGCTGGCCGTGGTCAAGCCCGAGGCGATCCAGAAGGTCGAGCGGCAGCCGATGGACCGCGTCAACGTGTGGCCGCACCTGATGGCCGCCGAGTTCGTGTCCCTGCTGGTCGTGACTGCGCTGCTGACGTTCTTCGCCACCGCGGTGGACGCTCCGCTGCGTGAGCTCGCCAACTTCAACACCACGCCTAACCCTTCGAAGGCCCCGTGGTACTTCCTCGGCCTTCAGGAGCTGCTGCGTTACTTCCACCCGCAGGTCGCCGGTGTGTCGATCCCGACGGTGATCATCATCGCCTTGATGGCGACGCCGTTCGTGGACCGCAACCCCTCGACCCGACCGGACGATCGCAAGCTCGCCATCGTGATCTTCTCGTTCTTCATGCTGTCGTTCGCCGTCCTGACGATCCTCGGTATGTTCTTCCGGGGGCCGGGCTTCAACTTCGTGTATCCGTGGGACGGCGGTTACCTCTTCTTCGAGCTGTAAAGGAGCGCAACGTTGAGTCCGGGAACTATCGCCCTCATAGTCGTAGCAGTGAGCGTCGCGGCGTGGGCCCTGTTCATGGCTAACGTCACGATCCGCAAGCAGCGGAAAGCGGCTGCCGGTGCAGGAGCCGGTGCTGCCGACGCCAAGCCCTCCCCCCACCACGCGGAAGCTGCAGCCGCCGGTGCAGGTGGCGGGCAGCCCACCGTCACGGTCGAGACCGTTCCTCCGGCCCAGCGCAAGCCGCTGACGCCCGAGCAGCTCGCCGTTTCTCGTCGCCAGTTCCTCAACCGGGCGTGGACGCTGTCGTTCATGGGCTTCCTCGGCTTCTTCGGGATGTCCTCGCTGAGCTTCCTGTGGCCGAAGCTGACCGGTGGGTTCGGTACCAAGATCACCGCAGGCAACTACGAAGACATCTTGGCCCAGGTGGGTCCCGAGGCCGGCTACAAGCCGCTGTTCATCCCCGAGGGCCGCTTCTGGTTGACCTACTACGAAGGCACCGGAGACGCCCCGGTCTACACCGCGGTCGGCGCCGTCGACACCAAGCTTCAGGCGCTGTACCGCAAGTGCGTGCACCTCGGCTGCTCGGTGCCTCACTGCGGCGAGTCGATGCTTTTCGAATGTCCGTGTCACGGTTCCAAGTACCGTCTGCACGGCGAGTACTTCGCCGGTCCGGCCCCCCGAGGCTTGGACCGCTTCCCCATCACGCTCGAAGGCGACAAGGTCGTCGTCGATACCGGGAAGGTCGAGGTCGGTCCTCCTCGAGGCGTTTCCACGTGGGAGAAGTTCGCGGGTCCGCAGGGCCCCTACTGTGTGCCCACATAGGACCAGGCAGAACGAGATCTAGGAAAGAGAAAGGGAAAGAGCGGGCTTGGAGACGAGCGACGTACTTCTAGTAACGCTGATCGTCCTTGTGCCGGCAGCGCTCATGTGGGCGATCTTCCTGGCGCGCAGCGGTCGCCCCGGCGCGCCGCCGCGACCGAAGATCGGCATCCCTCAGGCGATGCGCCCGGCCGAACCCGACGAGGTGCTCGAGGGCCCGCGCCTCGAGCGCATCCAGACCTGGGGACTGATCGCGACCCTGGCGACGGCGGTCTTCATCCCGGCCTACTGGCTGCCGGAGACCCAGCGGCAAGAGCACTTCCAGGAGCGGTTCGATGAAGAGGCCGAGCACCGAGGTCAACTGATCTACTCCCAGGCTCCCGAACTCGACGAGGACGCCGACGCCGTCTCCTTCAAAGCGATCGAAGAGGCGATCCAGCTCGGCCAGAACTGCGCCTTCTGCCACGGTGGAAACGGACAGGGCGGCCCGGTCCCGACCGGGTTCGTCAACCCCGAGACCGGCGAGCGGGTCGAGTACAACGCCCCGCCACTGAACAACGTGTTCCAGCGTTGGGACGAAGAGGTCATCAAGTTCACGATCGAACGCGGTCGCCCCGGTACGCCGATGCCGGCTTGGGGCGTCTCGTACGGCGGTCCGATGACCGAGCAGATGGTCACGGACGTGATCGCCTACATCAAGAGCTTCCCCGAGAACAACGAGGCGCCCGATCTGGCGGCCGACGCCACCGGCGAGGAGATCTTCCAGGCCCGCTGTGCGGTGTGTCACGGGGATCAGGGTCAGGGCAAGGAAGACGACACCCTGTGGTTCTCGGGCATGGCGCTGTGGAAGGGCGACGTCAACCACCTCGATGAAGGCCAGCACTTCACGACCATCACGAACGGCCGGCGCTTCGCCTTCATGCCTGCCTTCGGCGAGGCTCCGGCGCAGGGGATCCCCATCCCGCCGTACCCCCTCACCGAGGAGCAGATCAGAGCCGTCATGGAATACGAGCGGAGCCTGTAGATGACTCTTGCTATCGAGATCAACCAGACCTTCGTAACGGGTTCGGCGGCGTTCATCTCGTCGATCATCGTCTTCGTCGGCAGCGTGTTCCTGTTGCTGGCGCTGATCATGGGAGCCCGCCTCGCCTACATGCTGACCGCCTCGATCACTCTCGGGTTCGTGCTGATCATGGGAGCGGTGTGGTCGATCGGAGAGCCTCTCGGTCCCGTCGGTCAGTTGCCTGAGTGGCATAGCGGCGACATCGCCGAAGAGGCCTCTACCCTCGAGTTCGGTCCCGCCGCCGACTACCCCGAGGGGGACTGGTACGTTCCCGCCGAAGAAGATGCCACCGCTGGTGAGCTCGAGTCGGCAGCCACCGACGTGGTAACTGCCGCCATCGACGAAGAGCAGATCGGCGGGTACGAAGACCCGTCGACGGTAGCGGTAGTCGCCGACTCGGTCCGGTTCTACGACCAGGGCTCCGATCGGTTCGGGATGGTCTCGTACGAGGGCCTCGAGGGGACCGAGGGCGAAGGCGGTCCCAATCTCTTCGTCGTCATGGAGTTCGATCCCGGTAACCCGAGCGGTCCGGCCCGCATGATCACGGCCGGCACCTTCATCCTGTTCGTCGGCCACCTGATCGGGCTGTCGCGGATGGAGAAGAAGGCCGCCAAGCGAGACGAAGCTGCCTAGGAGAGAGATGAAGCCACGTTCTGCTGCAACCCGAGTCGGACTCGCCAGCGCACTTTTGGCGCTGCTGCCCTCTTGCACCTACGGCATCAACGCCGGCCGTGAGGGAGGCGTCGCCTTCATCGTGATGACGGTCATGCTCATCCTGATGTGCGTGATCCTCTGGATAATCCTAGGCCGCGAACAATAGATTCCCACCTCGATCTCGCTCGCTATGCGATCCATTCCCGACTCAGATCTTCCGGACCCGCTCTCTTGAGCGGGTCCTTCCATTAGGTTGAGCGGATGGACGCAAGCAAGCGCACCGAGCACCAGATAGAGCCCCTCGACCTCTCTCGCTGGGAGGGTCTGGACCCCGCCACCATCGCCATCATCGCCGGCCGGGGCCCGGAGGAGCCGGGGCACCCGATCAACGTTCCCCCCGTCTTGACGTCGATCTACAAGACCGGGCCCGGCATCCTCTACGGGCGGGCGGGCAACCCGACATGGTCCGCCTTCGAGGAGACCGTGGGAGCCCTGGAAGGAGGCCACTGTGTCGCGTTCAGCTCTGGGATGGCTGCGGTAACCGCGGTACTGAGTTCGCTCGAGGCCGGTTCGAAGGTTGTCTTATCGGCCGACTCCTACACCGGATCGAGACTGCAGCTCGAACGGATGGCATCGAAGGGCACGCTCGAACATGTCACCGTCGACACGACGGATGCCGAAGCGGTGATCGCCGCTTGTGAGGGGGCCGCGCTGCTGTGGCTCGAATCCCCCACGAACCCGATGTTGTCGATCCCCGACATCGCGAAGCTGGCGGCCGCGGCGCACGATCTCGGAGCGAACGTCGTGGTGGATAGCACCTTCGCGACCCCGCTGCTGCAGCAACCGCTCGAACTCGGTGCGGACATCGTGATCCACAGCGCCTCGAAGTTCATCAGCGGACACTCCGACCTCATCATGGGGCTCGCCATCACCCGAGACGAAGGGTGGTACGACGAGCTGCTCCGACAGCGGACCCTGGGCGGAGGGATCCCCGGCCCCCTCGAGACCTTCCTCGCACTGAGGGGGTTGCGCTCTCTGCCGGTGCGTCTGGAGAAGGCTCAAGCCAACGCCTCCGAACTAGCCCGACGCCTCGAACAGCACCCGGCCATCGAACGGGTGGTCTACCCGGGGCTCCCCTCTCATCCCGATCACGAACTCGCGCTCAAGCAGATGCGGGGGCCGGGGGCGATGCTGTGCTTCGTGGTGGCAGGGGGGGCCGAAGCCGCCGACGAGGCATGCGACCGGGTGAGGATCATCACGCATGCGACCAGCCTCGGCGGGATCGATACCTCGATGGAACGTCGATCTCGGTGGGAGGGTGAGAACGCCCCCGACGGCCTCATCCGGATGAGTGTCGGCTGCGAGAACATCGAGGACCTCTGGACCGACCTGACCCAAGCCCTCCCAGATCCCTCGTCGGGCACCTGATCGCCGGATCCGCGCGTCGAAATGGCTCTATAGCAACCACATTTCGACGAAGAATGCGGCTCTATGGCAACCACATTTCGGCGAAGAATCGGGTTAGGGGGTGGAGAAGACGGTGTGGGCGGCTTCGGTGATGCGGTCGATGTGGGCTTGGGTGTGGGCTGTGGACAGGAAGAGGGCCTCGAAGCGGGACGGTGGGAAGTAGATGCCGTGGAAGAGCATGCCCCGGAAGAAGCGGGCATAGGGATCGGCTTCGGTCGCCGCTGCTTCCTCGTAGTTCAGAACATCTTCGTTGGCGAAGAAGAAGCCGGCCAGACCTCCGATCGCCGAGGCGACCATCGGGATCTCGGCTACGTCGGCCGCATCCACCAACCCTCGCACCAACGAGCGGGCCGACTCCTGGAGACGTGGATAGATCGCCGGGTCCTCTTTGATCATCGTGAGCCCGGCGATACCCGCCGCCATCGCGAGCGGATTACCCGACAGGGTGCCCGCCTGGTACACGGGTCCGACCGGAGCGAGGTGATCCAAGAGGTCTCCGCTCCCCGCCACCGCCGCCACCGGCAGCCCCTGTCCCAACACCTTCCCGAGCATCACGAGGTCGGCCTTCACGGAGAACCGCGCCTGAGCTCCGCCGGATCCGAGGCGGAAACCGGTGATCACTTCATCGAAAACCAACAGCGCACCGCTGCGATCGCAGATGTCCCGCAACCCCTGCAAGAAGCCATGCTCCGGGAGAACGAGCCCCATGTTGGCGGCGACCGGCTCGACGAAGATCGCCGCTAGATCGTCGCCGTGCTCGTCGAGCGCCTTCTCGACCGAGGCAAGATCGTTATAGGTCGCCACGATCGTGTCCCCCGTCGCACCCTCCGTGACCCCGGCAGTGCCCGGCACACCGAGCGTCGCGACACCCGAGCCCGCTTGCACCAACATCGCATCGAAGTGCCCGTGGTAGCAGCCTGCGAACTTGAGCACCTTGCTGCGCCCCGTGGCGCCTCGCGCCAACCGAGCCGCGGTCATCCCGGCCTCGGTCCCCGAAGATACGAACCTCACGCGCTCGACGTTCGGAACGAGTTCGACCACGAGTTCGGCGAGCTCCACCTCGAGCTCGGAGGGAGTGCCGAACGAGGTGCCACGAGAAGCGGCCGCCTGCACCGCCTCGACCACCCGCGGATGAGCGTGCCCGAACAACAGAGCACCCCACGATTGCACGAGGTCGATATAGGAGTTGCCGTCGATGTCGGTGATCTCGGCCCCCGAGGCGCTCCGCACGAAGAAGGGGTGCGTTCCCACCGCATCGAAGGCTCGCACGGGTGAAGAAACGCCACCCGGCATCAAGGTTCGAGCGCGCTGCAACAGCGCGTCGGAAGCATCCCGTTTCACGCCAGCCACTCGGCCGCCTTCTTGGCGTGGTAGGTGACGATCAGATCCGCTCCGGCCCGCCGTATCGACGTGAGCGTCTCGAGCGTCGCCGCTCGCTCGTCGATCCAGCCCCGCTCGGCAGCGGCCAGCAGCATCGAGTACTCCCCTGACACGTTGTAGGCGGCCGTCGGGTAGTCGAAGGTCTCTTTGACCGCCCGCACGACATCGAGGTAGCCGATCGCCGGTTTCACCATCACCGCGTCCGCCCCCTGCTCGATGTCCTGGGCGACCTCACGCAACGACTCGGCCACGTTGGCCGGGTCCTGTTGGTACGAACGACGGTCGCCGAACCGCGGCGCTCCCTCGGCCGCTTCGCGGAAGGGCCCATAGAACGACGACGCGAACTTCGTGGCGTAAGCCAGGATCGGAATCTCGGGATGTCCGGCCGAGTCCAGCGCTTCGCGGATCGCAAGCACCTGCCCGTCCATCATCCCGGACGGTGCCACGATGTCGGCGCCGGCCTCGGCTTGAGCCACGGCGATCTGCCCGTAGATCTCGAGCGTTGGATCGTTATCGACCTCCTGCCCGACGAGCACACCGCAATGTCCGTGATCTGTGTACTCGCACAGACACAGGTCGGCGATCGTGACGAAGTCGTCCCCGAGCTCATCCTTCACGGCTCGCAAAGCGGCCTGCGAGATGCCCGACGGAGAGTGAGCCTCGCTACCCTCGGGGTCCTTGTGGGCCGGGACCCCGAACAGAAGTACTCCAGCTACCCCGAGGCCCGCCAACTCCCGGGCCTCCTTGACCAGTGAATCCAGGGTGTGCTGGTACTGGCGTGGCATGGACGAGATCGGCACCGGGTCGCTCAGCCCCTCCTTCACGAACAGCGGGGCCACGAGGTCGGCCGGCGTAACGACGGTCTCGGCGAAGGCACGCCGGAGCCCTGCCGTGCGGCGCAGCCGCCGGAGCCGGTGGTCGGGGAAGGAACTCATGGCTCTATGTTGCCACCCGCGGGGACCCGGCCCGGCACGCCGGACTGTTTCTCGTCGTACCGGGTTGGTAGGTTCTAACCATGACCGAACCGCAGATCTGGACCGTGATCAGCCTGACCGGGGCCGTGTTCCTCGGCTTCATGGCCTACGTCGGTGCCGGGGTGCGAGACGTAGGGAAGATCGTCCACCAACTCGCCATCAAGATCGAACGGCACGATGTCCAGTTCGAGAGGATCGACGACCGCTTCGAGATGGTCTTCGAGAGGCTCGACCGGGTCGACCAGCGATTCGAGGATGTCGACCGACGGTTCGAGGAGATTGACCAGCGGTTCGATGGTGTAGACCAGCGGTTCGATGGTG
>JBKHYB010000051.1:0-8154 GCA_046565725.1 Actinomycetota bacterium | reverse complement strand
AACTAGCCGTGGCGGCTTGACAGATATAGAAGGTCGCTTGGAACGTCCCCTATAGGGGGGCTGATTCTTGTTAGGAAACTAGAGGTTGGTTAGGAGGTTCTCCATGATGCGGATGGCTCCGGGGCCGATCGTTACCACGAAGAGGGCCGGGAAGATGAAGAAGATCAGGGGGAAGAGGATCTTCACTGGGGTCTGGGCTGCTTTCTCTCGGGCTCTCTGACGGCGCTTGAGTCGCACCTGTTCGGCCTGAACCCGCAAGACGTCGGCGATCGGTGCCCCCACCTGATCGGCTTGGATCAGAGCGACCACGAAGGCCGAGAGTTCGGACACGTCGGTTCGCTCGCGCAGCTGGTTGAGCGCCTGACGGCGGGGGACGCCCAGCTCGATCTCTCTCAGGAGCCTCATGAACTCGTCGCCGAGCGGACCGGTGAGGTTCTCGGTCACCACTCCGAAAGCCTGCTCGAGACCGAGCCCGGCCTCGACACTGATAGCGAGAAGGTCGAGGGCCTCGGGGAGGTCACGGGCGATCTTCTGCTGGCGCTCCTTGCCCTTCGAGTCGAGCCACATGTCCGGTGCTATCGAACCTGCCGCTCCCAGCAGCAATGCCCACAGCGGCGTGGGTAAGGCGATCGGCGAACCCATCAGACCGAAGAGGAAGAAGAACGCCGCGGCGGCGGCCTTGTACCCGGCCATGCGCTCGGCGGTCAGGCGCCCGTCCAACCCCGCATAGACGAGGCGGTCACGGATCAGATCCATGCGCCCTGCCGGGCTGAGACGCTACATCAACGAACCGCCCGCTGCCAGGAGTGGCTCGACGGCTCGGTACACGAGGCTCACCGGCTGGTCGGGTTGGGCCCCCTCATCCTCCTCGAGCCCCACGACCAACGGCTTGACCCGACCTTCCATCTGAGCCCGCATCTGACTCAGGGACACAACCAGCAGGCCTATCCCCACCGCGAACAGCAACGAACCGATAGCTACCATCTCAGACCTCGATCTTCACCATGCGAGACATCACGAAGAAACCGATAAGGAGGAGCACCAGGGACCCGAGCATCATCACGATGCCGGTCACGCTCTCGAACAGCGGGTCCAGGTAGTCGGGATTCATCATCAGGATCGCTCCGCCGAGGAAGAACGGAAGACTGCCGAGGATGATGGCCGAAAGCCGGCCCTCGGCGGTCAACGCTTTGATCTCGCGACGGATCTCCTCTCGACCCCGCATGAACTCAGCGACCGTGTGAAGGATGTCGGCGAGACGCCCGCCGGTCCGCTGTTGAACGATGATCGCTTGCACGGTCCAGTCGAGATCGCGTGATCCGACGCGCTCCGCCATCGCCTTCAATGCGTCGATCAACGGCGAACCCAGCCTCGTTGCCGACAGCACGCGGGAGAATTCGGAAGCGGCGGGATCGTCCGCCTCGGACACCACGAGTTCCAGTGCCTGGGCCATGGAAGAACCGGACTCCAGAGAAGCACCGATCAGATCCAACACGTCGGGGAACTGTTCTTCGAACCTCGTCCGGCGTTTCTCGACCGATCGGTTCACGTACACCGTGGGGGCCGCCAGGCCGACCCCACCCAGCAGCAGGGACAGGGCGATGCTCGACATGATGGCTCCGAGCAGGAAGCCACCGATCGCGCCCGCTACGGATATGGCGAGGAACTCACCGGGGCCTACCTGCCAGTCGCTACGGTCGATCTTCGAAACAACGCGGCCGGCGATGCTGGTGGATCCGAACGCTCGCTCCGCCACCACACCGGCTCGGGCGAGCAACGTCGATAACTCTTTCGACGACATCTGCGTATCGCCGTCCTCGTACACCATGTCGAGGACCTCGCGCAGGTTATGCAGACGCCGCGCGGATCGCGCGTTGGCCGCCCACACCACCGAGAAAACTCCCGCGACAACAAGCACGGCACCGATCGCGGGTATCACGATGCGGACCTCTTTGAACGAGACCGAGCCGCCGGCTTCGCGGCGGGGCCCCGGAACAATGCCGGCACAAGCTTGACGCCACGGGATGCCAGCTTCTCGGTCACAGACGGGCGCAAGCCGGTAGGAACGAGGTCGCCTGTCCCTTCACGCTTGTAGACGTCCTGCATCGTCACCGTCTCGCCCTCGCGCCCCTGCACCTCGGCGATGAGGGAGACAACCCGCTTGCCGTCGCTACGACGTTCCAGCTGGATGATCACATCGAGAGCGCTCGCTACCTGTTCCCGCACGGCGCGCAGAGGTAGGTCCAGCCCGCTGAACAGCACCATCGTCTCGATACGGGATAGGGCATCCCGTGGTGAGTTGGCGTGCACGGTGGTCAACGAACCCTCGTGACCGGTGTTCATCGCTTGAAGCATGTCGAGAGCCTCGGCCCCCCTAACCTCACCCACCACGATCCGATCCGGACGCATCCTCAGCGAGGTCTTCACGAGATCGGCGAGGGAAACCTCGCCGCGGCCCTCGACGTTCGAGGGCCGCGCTACCAACGACACCAGATGAGAGGCCGCCGCGGGGATCTCGGGCGTCTCCTCTATGAGGACCACCCGCTCGCCCTCAGGTACGCATCCCAACAGGGCCGCAAGCAGCGTCGTCTTGCCGCTGCCGGTGGGTCCCGATACGACGATCGTCTTCCGCTCGATCACGGACTCTCGCAACAGCGAAGCTTCCGAAGGATCCATCATCCCGGTGCGGATCAAGCCGTCGAGGTCGAGCCACCTGCTGGGGAAGCGGCGTATCGAAACGAGCGGGCCCGACGGCGCCAACGGGGGCAGCACGACATGAAGACGCGACCCATCGGGGAGCTTCGCATCGGCCATAGGTTGGGACGCGTCGATCCGTCCACCGGCGAGACCGACCATCCGTTCGACGAAAGCTCGGAGCTCCGGCTCCGGGAAGCTCACATCGCACCTCTCCAGGACGCCCGAACGCTCGCACCACACCTCATCCGGCCCGTTGATCAGGATGTCGGTCACGGAAGGGTCGCTCATCAACCAACTCACCGGGCCGAAACCGTCGACCCTGTCGCAGATGTACGACAGGGCCTCGGGAAGTCGGTCCTCACCGACCTCTGCGGCGAGCACCTCGCGCAGCGCGAGCCGGCGGGCTGCCGGGTCGAGGTCTGCGAGTTCGTCCCGGGCGAGCACGAGTTCGTAAAGATCGCTCACGGCAATCCTCCGATCGTCTGAGCGAGACGGTCGATCGACCGAGCGAAACGCGTCCACCGCGACGCCAGACGGCCATGCAGCTCGGCTCTGCGAACCGATGGACTGAAAGGCAGGTGCATGGTCGGCTGCATGCCGGTGATCTCGGCGATCCTCCGGCCGTTCAAGGCCTCACCCGGCGCGGTGCGATTGATCAGGACCGCCCACGCAACGTCGGGCAGCTCGGCAGACATCTCCGCAGCACGCCGCGCCCCTGCCATGGTCGGCGGCACCACCAGCACGCCGGCCGTCAGACCGTTCGCCGGCAGTTGCGGTTCCTGAACGACGATGTCGAACCTGCCGAGCCGGTTTCCGAGATCGCGTCCGGATCCGCCGGCGGATGGGGCAGGGAAGATCCTCACTCCCGCCACCGGCAGACCGGGAAAGGTCGCGCCCCCGGCATCTTGCGGCCCCCAGCACCGCGCGTCGCCGGACATGCCTAGCCGAGCGACGACCGAACGCCGCGTCGGATCCGTCTCGAGGAACGCGGCCTCGCAGCGCTCCGCCAGGGCCCGGCAGAGGTAGAGGGCTACCGTGGTCACCCCGCAACCACCTGTCGCGCCCACCACGCCCACGAGTCGAGGGGTCGACGTCGGCGCAACGTGAGCCTCGATCGCTGGGATCAACCCGTTCAACCGGGCCGGATCGACGACGACATCGGCCCGGGGATCGGTCGAGACGATCACGTCGGCACCGGGCGGCGGAGAGTCGAACAGGGTCACCTGCCAGTGGGCGGGAGCACGGTCGAACGCCTCGGCCACCCGACGCCGAAGGGCCTCGTCCCCAACGATCACCGCTACCCGCAATCGCTCCATGCCCGAAGGTTCTCAGGAAGGAAAGAGGTGGGGTGTGGCGCGCGTCACAGCAGCATGCGACCATCTATGCGATATGGAGGCCGCATTCTTCGACCTCGACAAGACGATCATCGCCCGGTCCAGCCCCTTGGCGCTCTCGCGTTCCTTCTTCAAGGAGGGCTTGATCGGCAGATCGTTCCTGTTGAAGTCGCTCTACGCACAACTCGTCTTCCACCTGATGGGAGCCGACGAAGAGAAGATGGAGCGGATGCGCATCGAGGCATCCCGCCTCACCGCGGGCTGGGAGCAAGAGCGCGTGAAGCAGGTGGTGACCGAGGTGTTGGAAGAGGTCATCTCGCCGATCATCTACGCCGAGGCTCTCGAGCTGATGTTCGAACACCGCGAAGCGGGCCGGATGATCGTGATCGTCTCGTCTTCACCCGTCGAGATCGTCGAGCCACTCGCAGACATGTTGCGGGTCGACCGCTTCATCGCCACCCGGCCTACGGTGGAGGACGGCAAGTACACCGGCGAGCTCGACTTCTATGCCTATGGGCCTCACAAGGCCACGGCGATCGAGGAACTCGCTGCGGAGGAAGGCATCGAACTCGAGCGCTCCTACGCTTACTCGGATTCCGTCACCGACCTGCCGATGCTCGAAGCGGTGGGGCATCCGGTGGCAGTCAATCCCGACAAAGAGCTCCGACGCATCGCGATGGAGAACGAGTGGAAGATCGAATGGTTCCGTAAACCGGTCACGCTCCGGAGCCGCCTCCCGAACGTTCGGCCCCCCAACATGTCGGCTGCTCAGAAGGTCGTTGCCGCGGCCGGGATCGCCGCTCTCGCCGTCGCCACCTGGTGGGCCACGCGCGACCGCTCCGAACCCTCCTGAAAAGGACCGTGGCGATTTTCCGCGCCACAGACATCCCCTCTAGGGGGGTCAAAACTTGTTAGGAAACTAGTTGGGGTGGGGCGTCGGCCACGGGGGCGGTGTCCAGATCGGCCCGCTCCTCGGACTTGCGGGCCGCGCGGGATTCCATGCTCACGATCGCGGCCACGGACGCAACCACGATGGTCGCTCCGACGACGATGGTCGTAGTGATGGCCTCGTCGAGGATCAGCCACCCGAGGAAGATCGCGACCACGGGATTCACGTACGCGTAGGTGGCGACCTTCGAGATCGGAGCGTGCTGGAGCAGCCACACGTAGGCCGTGAATGCGATCAGCGAACCGAACACGATCAGGTAGGCGAACGCGAACAGAGACGCGGTCGAGAAGTCCGAGAAGACGATGCCGGACGCTTCCCCTCGTGCCAGTCCTACGACCGCCATGATCGCTCCGCCGGTCAGCATCTGTGTTGCGGTCGACAGGAAAGGATCGTGAGGCAGGTTCACCCGTTTGGCGAAGAAGGAGCCGGTGGCCCACAGTGATGCAGCCAAGACGACGGTGAGCATCCCGCCCAACGAAGCACCTCCGGCACCGGAACCCGGCGAGACCAAGACCGCGACACCGGCGAAACCGATCAGCACCCCGATCAGCGTGCCGCCCGGGATCCGGTCACGAGCGATGAACCTCCACAGCACAACCCAGAGAGGAACCGTCGCGATCAGCAGGGCGGCCAGTCCCGACGGCACCGTCTCCTCTGCGATCGTGACCAAACCGTTTCCGCCTAGCATCAACAGCGACCCGATAAGCGCGGACGCGCCGAGCTCCTGTCTCGTGACCTTGATGCCGGACCAGCCTCGTTTGACCACCAGGATCGTCGCAACGACGAGCCCGGCCGTGAAGAAGCGGATGCCGGCGGTCAACAGCGAAGGCATCGTCTCGACGACGATACGGATGGCGAGGTAGGTGGAACCCCAAACTATGTAAACGATCCATAGAGCCGTCCACACCAACCAGGTGGGGGCGGACTTCTCGGCACGTGCAGGCGTCATATGACTGCGAACTCCCCTCCCCCCGGCCCTATTCCGCCTTCCCCCTAAGTTCGAAACAACGAAAGGGGGAAGGCCCTTCCACGGCTATAACGCTGAAGTTCAGAAAGTTGTGAGCGACCCCGTGCGCCGACCTTCGAACTCGAACAGGCGGAACAGCCCATATGCCGCGGCCGCATAGATGAGGCCGACCAGGGCCTCGGTCCCGACCAGGCCGGAGACGTCGGAGAGTGAGGCGCCTCCGGCTATCTCTCGTGCCGCCTGGATCCCGTGGGTCAGAGGCAGCGAGTTCCCGATCGCCTGCATCCAACCCGGCAGGACCTCGATCGGAACGTTGACTCCACAGAGAAGCAACATGAAGAAATAGATCAGGTTGCTGGCGAAGAAGACGTCCCTCGCACGCATGCCGATAGAACCGATCGTCATCCCGAGCGCGGTACAGGAACAGACCGTCACCAGGACGACGGCAGCCAGTGCGGGGATGGAACTCGCAGGCATCTCGAAATCGAGGAACAGCGCGCCGACCATGAAACCGAACGCCGACACCAGCACCCCGTTCGCCACAGGAGGCAACGACCTCCCGAGGAACAGAGCGACGCGATTGGCAGGTGTCGCCAACAGCGGCATCAACGTTCCGAAGTAGCGTTCGTTCGCGATCGTCATCGTCATGCCGTAGATCGCTGCCATGGACGACACTTGCACGGCGTTGCCTACGACGAAGAACGTGTCGTCGCGCAGTCCGCTGTAACGACCCACGTAGGCGAAGAACAGGATCTGGAACAGGGGACTTCCCAACATCGTGGGGATGTAGATCGAAGGGTGGAGCCAGTTGAACAGAGCCCGGTAACTGATCAGGCCCCCGACGAAGAACAGTCTGAGGTTCGCCGCAGTTCCGCTCGAGTGGTACGAGGCGCTCTTCGCCTCGACGGAACTCATACGAGTGCCAGCGTCGCGCGCTGGCGTGCTAGTCGCTCGAAGTGCCCCAGTGCGAAAGCCCCGACCGCGAGGTAAACGAGGCCGAGGGCAAGGGTCATGAGGATGTAGAGAGCCGGATCCCCACCACCTAGGGCTGCGGTTCGGATCGCCTTGATCCCCCACGTCGGCGCGAGCACCCAGGAGATCGGCTCTGCCCAACCAGGCAGGAACGAGACCGGCACGAGCAACCCCGTGACCAACCAGACCGGGTACTCGAGCAGGTTGCTGAGCGCGTTGGCGTGGCGGTACAGCACGAAGGTCGAAGCCAACATCAGACCCATCATCCCCAGTCCGAGAACGGTCAGCGGGATGGCCAGAGCGAACAATCCTGGGCTCGCGATATCGAGCGGGATGTCGAAGAAGATCTTGCCCCACGCGATCGTCGCGGTCAGCGAGTAGATGCCGATCGACGCGTTGGCGATCGTTGCCGGCAGGAGTATCAGGACGAAGGGGGCCGGAGCCGCCATCAGGACCTCGAGGGTGCCTTGGTACCTCTCCCACTGGATCAATCCACCCGAACCGAACAACGTCGAGGACCAGATACCCATAAGGCCGGCCCCGAGAGCGACGTACAGCAGAGACTCGCCGCGCGCCCCGCTCCGGAACATGAAGAAGGCGATCGTCGCGAAGATCACCGGTTGGAGCACCGAGGTGAGGATGAAGAATGACGAGGTCGAGAGGTTCTTCAACGAGAACGTCCATCCCCGCCACATGATGCGGACGATCGTCCGCAACGGCGGAAGCTCTTCGCCCATCATCCCTCCACCAGTGCGACGTAAGCGTCTTCGAGCGTCGGTTCTCGGGCCGTGATGCGTCCGACCTTCACGTCCCCCAACTCGGCCAGCAGTGCCGGGGTCAACTCCGCGCCATGCGCCGACTGGACGAGGATGTTCTGCAGCTGATCGCGCTCCTCGACCGTTACCGACGACACTCCGTCGAGCGAGCGCAGCCTCTCGATCGCACCATCGGGCACCCCATAAGCCTCGATCTCAACGACGGTGAGGTCGGCGACGTTGCGTTTGAGTTCGCTCGGCGTCCCCTGCCCGATGATCTCGCCGCGCGCGATCACCGCGATCCGGTCGCACAACGAATCCGCTTCGAACATGTAGTGAGTGGTCAGAAGCACCGTCTTGCCGGACTCGACCAACATCGAGATGGTCTGCCGAAGCTCGCGGGCACCGACCGGGTCGACGCCGATCGTCGGTTCGTCCAGGAACACCACGGGGGGATCGTGGATCAAGCCGCGGGCGATG
>JBKHYB010000050.1:0-8290 GCA_046565725.1 Actinomycetota bacterium | reverse complement strand
CTGGCGATCCCATTCGTCCCCCGCGTCATACCTGTACGGCTTGGTGGACAGCGGCAACTGCCCGCCGGCCACCGAAGCTTCGAACAATCGGTCCAGCTCGAGCGGTCGCTCGCCCGGGCGGCTCAGAGAGATCGACCCCGAATATGAGGCAGCGCGGGCGAACCCGAAACCTTGATCGACCCGGTAAAGAGCGTCGCCGTTGGCTGGACGGATCTCGATGTCGCCCAACTGGAGGATGAGATCGTCCCCGTTGCTCGATCCGGCCTTGAGGCTTCCGGAGTCCACGGTCATCGTTTGCTCGTCGACGATCGTGACAGCGGCCTTCCCTGCAAGCCATGCGTGACGCTCTCCGGCTAGACGCAGCTCGGCCGCGGCGCGTCCATCCACTGACTTGATCGTGTCGCCCGGCTTGATCGCAACCGATCCATCGACCGGGACGGTCTCTTCCCCGCGCATGAGGACGACGTCTCCTCGCAGCTCGCGGATCTCCATCTGGCCGATCTGTCCGTCGCCCCAACCAGGCAGGAACAGCAGGCTCGCGGCTACCGCCAGCGCGGTCACGCCCACGGCCACCCGCTTGAGGAGCAACGGATCCAGCAGCTCGATCAGAGGAGACCGGTCAACTGCCGGCCCGGTTGAACTCATAACGCACAGTTTGTCCGACTGGAACCCGATATGGGAATAGCACGTTCGGACTAGTCATCCTCCGGGCCAAGTTGCTCTGCTGCCGGGATGACGAGGGTCAGCCGGGTTCCCCTTTCGGGCTCGCTCTCCACCCGGACGTCGCCGTCATGGGCGAGGGCGATCCGTCGCACGTAGGCCAACCCGAGCCCCAGGCCCCCGTACGTCCTGGTCTCGGATCCGTCGAGCTGCTGGAAGTCGGAGAAGATCCGGGACAGGTCCTCAGGCGGGATCCCTATCCCCTCGTCGACGATCGTGACCTCCACCATGTCCGGGCTGCCGTTGCCGTTGGCGTGGACCTCTTTGGCCTGGAGGCGGATCCTGCCCCCCTCCGGGGAGAACTTGATGGCGTTATCCAGTACCTCATCGAGCGACCGCCGCAGCAGACGCTCGTCCCCCAGGGCGTCGGGAAGGCCGGTCTCGATCTCGACCGACACCTCGTGAGCCGGAGATCGCTTGCGCCACCTCTCGGCCAGATCGTCGAGCATGGCCGTCATATCGACATGAGCAGACTTCGGCGCCATGCGTCCCGCCTCCATCGCCGCGAAGTCGACCAACAGTTCGACGATCCGTTCCAACCGGGATGTCGACTCGAGGATGCCTCCCACGAACTGAAGCAGCTTGTCACGCGGGACGTCCTTGCGCTGGATGATCTCGGCGTAGCCCTTGATGGGGGTCAGGGGCGTGCGCAACTCGTGAGAGATGTTCTAGAGGAACTCGGTCTTCATGCGCTCGATCTCCCGCTCGCGCGACATGTCTCTCATGACGGTCACGCCACCCGCGATCTCACCGTCTTCCCCGCGCAGCACCGCCGTCGTGATAGCGACTGGAACGGGGTCGTCATCGGACCGGCGCAACATGACGCCGCCCAGCGAACCCTCCGAGAGGGAATCGATCGGCAGAGCGATAGCTTCGCCCTGAGGGTCGGTGACCGATAGAACGTCGGAGACCGGTCGTCCGATCGCCTCCTCGGCAGAGACTCCGGTCAGATGCTCGGCCTCTCGGTTGAAAGCCAGGATCCTGCGTCCCGCATCGACGGCGACCAGACCGTCGGCCATCGACTGGATGATCGTCTCGATACGAGACCTCAAGGCGTGCTCCTCGCGGGCCGCCTGGCGCAGGTCGCTGGTCATCTTGATCAACGATGCGGTCATCTCGTTGAAGGTCTCGCCCAGTTGTCCGACCTCGTCGTTGCTCCGGACCGGGGCTTGGGCGGTCAGATCGCCTTCGCGGACCGACGCCGCCGTTTCCGTCAGCTCCTGGATCGGACGAGTGATCCTCCGCCCCGAGTACCAGGCCGCGATCAGAGCGATGGCCCCCACCAGCATCGCCGCCAGGAACAGCAGACGGTTGATCGCCGAGCGTGCGGACACCACGACCCGCGCCTCCGCGGAGACCACGAACACGCCGATCTGCTTGCCCGCGCTCTCGATCAGCGAGAACCCGCTGAAGTAGGAGCGCGGCCCCAGATCCAACTGTGAGGCGGCGGTGTTGGTGAGCTGGAGTTCGGTCTCGATGTCCTCGGGCACCGCGAGGCTCCGAGCCTGACGGCGCGGAAGGGTCGACGCCACGACGCGGCTCCCGGCGATGAGCGAAGCCTGCGCGGAGAGCTGGTTCTCGATCCCCGACATGTAGAGGTCGTCAACCCATTCGCCCAACGCGATAGTGCCGACCATGTCGGGGCCCTTGAAGACGTTCGTGGCTGCGATCACTGCAACGAACTGCCTGGTTCCGTCCAGAACCCGGGTCGCGTTGACCGAGATGTTCGTCCTGCGCGACGAAACGACCGTGTAGACGTCGGAACCGATGATCCCGACCTTCTGGCTCTTGCTCAGAGAGGGCTCTGTGAACTCGCGACCGGTGGTTCCCCGCGACGGGCCATTGCCCACGAAGCCGGGGAGCGAGCGGGGCGTATCCACGACGATGAAGTCGACGTCGAACAGGTTCCGATCCGCGAGAGCTTGGGCGAGAGACTGAGGGTTCGCATCCGTCGCCAGCGCATCCTGAACGTCCTCGAACCCGGCGATAGAACGCACGCTGCGGGACAGGTCGCCGCCGATGCCTTCCTCCAAGGACCGCGTTGCGTTCGACGCCTGGGAACGAACCCGCTCGAACTCCTCGTCCCGAACGTTGGACGAGATCACGCCGGTCAAAGTCGTCGACAGAGCGAGGACGACCGCGACCAGAAGGGCAGCGAACGAGGCCACGAATCGGACCCGGATCGACGAGACGATCTCGCTCCAGAACCATGAGGCCACCGCCACCGACGCGAGGCTCCGAAGGAGATGGGCGACCAGAGCGGAGCGATGCACGTCCCCCGCACCGAAGACCGCCTCGGGGGCCGAGGCGGTCAGGACCTCGGCCACTGCGAACAGGAACATCGCCAGAGCTAGGCGCCGGTAGGAGGCTCCTTCATCGCGCTTCGAGGCCGACAGGGAAGCGAACCCCACCAGCAGGGCTGCACCTGCGGGAGCGAGGACCAGGGGCTCGACGATGAAGGCGGCCATGGCAGACGTCCCGGTCGGTCTCAGGGCGCCGACCACCCCGATCAGGATCAGGGCGAAACCCAAGGTCTTGGCGGCCACGACGATCTGGGATCCGTCGGTAGCGTCGGGATCGAAGGCGGCGCCGTGGATCACATGGGCAAGCGCGAGCGCCGCGAATCCGAGGGCCACAGACACCCGGTTGCTGGCGGGGCCCGGTACCAGCCCAGGCCGAGACACGGCCAGGATCGCGGCCCCCGAAGCCACCAGGAACCCTAGGAACTCGACCGTGAAATGAAGAGGCACCGCCAGCAGACTCTCGAACACGGGTACTAGTTTCGCACGTAGTACCCCTCTGACCCCAGACCTGAGGTGTTATCGCGCCGCGAGGTTCTCCAGGTAGGCGAGGGCGTCGTCGAAGTTAGAGACCTTCACGATCTCGATCTCGCCGTTCGCAGCTTCGACGGCCGCCCTGAAGTTGGCAGCGGGCGCCAGGAAGATCTCCGCTCCCTGCTGGGCCGCGCCGGCGACCTTCTGCTCGATACCGCCGATCGGTCGCACGCCTCCATCGCAGGCGATCTCGCCGGTGCCGGCGATCTTCCTGCCCATGGTGAGGTCCTCAGGCGTCAACAGATCGTAGATGGCCAGGCTGAACATCAATCCGGCCGAGGGGCCCGCTATCTCACCCGTCTTGATCTGGACATCGATCCCGGGATCGAACTCGTAGTTCACGTCTTCCATGTACACCCCGACGAACGGCGCATCGGGATCCTCAGGGCTCTGCGTGCTCTCGATGATGGCCTCGGTGCGCCGACCGTTCCTCTCGACGGTGAACACGATCTGGTCGCCGGGGGAATGTTGGTCCACCGCACGACCCACGTCGCAGGTCGTCGCGACCTCGCGGCCGTCGACCTCAACGATCACGTCCCCTTCACGCAGCTTGCCTGCCGCCGGATAGTCAGGCTCCGTTCCCTGCACCCTCGCGCCGTCTCCGCTGGGACGGCCGAGATCGAGAGCTGCTAGGGCAACCTCGAGCGCACGCCGTTTCGAGGAGGTCATCTGCTCTCGCTGTTGCTGTTCCAGCTGTTTGAGAGATATGCCGCTCGGGAGCAGGTCCTCTTTCATGATCACGGTCGAGTTGGGATCGAGGATCGTGTCGATCAACTCTACGAAGGTCACCTCGGTATCGACCGAAACGGTGGTGAGGTAGAGGCCCCCCTCAGATGAATAGGTCTGAGCACCGGAGATATCGATCAAGGGTTCGACGCTGCGGACCGGGCCCGGCAGATAGGCATAGAAGATGCCGATCGGTACCCGGAAAGCCGCGACGGCGAGGCCCGCCAGAACCATGAGGAGGACGACGCGCTTGAACACCGAGCGGGAGGGCTTGCCGTCGCCGGGCTCGGCCAGGATGGGAGGGGTGCGATCCGGATCCATCAGGTTCAGGGTAATTGCGGCCTGCGACTATCCGTCAGCGCCTGGGGTCGATCAGCACGGATCTAACGCTGTCGAAGGCTTCGAGGCAGCGTCCGACACCCATGACGACGGCCTCTAATGGCTGGGGAGTCACGTGAACGGGCACTTCCGCCTCCTGCGACAACAACATGTCCAGGCCCTTGAGCATGGCGCCGCCGCCGGTGAGGGCTATGCCGTTGTTCAGCACGTCCTGAACGAGGTCGGGCGGAGATTGCCCGAGACACTCGACAACCGATGTGACGATGGCACGTATCTGTTCGTTGATCGCTTCGCGGATCTCTTCCGAGGTGATCAAGATGTTCTTCGGAAGGCCCGTAGCGAGGTCCCGCCCCCGCAGTTCGGCCTTCTCCTCGCGAGCCAACGGGAACGCCGAACCGATCGCCATCTTGATGCGTTCGGCGGTTCGTTCTCCGATAGCCACGGTGTATTCGCGACGCACGTAGTTCTGGATCGCGCCGTCCAGGTCGAAACCTCCGACCCTGGTCGCCGTGTTGGTGACGATCCCACCCATCGAGATGAGTGCAACCTCACTGGTGCCACCCCCGACGTCGACGACCATGTTGCCGAGAGGCTCGTGGATCGGAAGACCGGCACCTATGGCACCGGCGACGGGTTCCTCGATCAGGTGGCAAGAGCGAGCCCCGGCCGACAACGCCGCCTCTTCTACGGCCCGTCTCTCGATCTCGGTCAGGGCACTGGCGACACTGATGAGGACCCTCGGCCGCGTGAACCGCGACGCTCCGGCGCGCTGCATGATCAGACGGATCAACTTCTCGGTGATGTCGAAGTCGGATATAGCCCCCGAACGGAGTGGGCGAACCGCAACGATGTACCCGGGGGTCCGGCCGATCATCTGCCAGGCCTCTTCACCCATAGCCAGCACCGCTCCGGTCTCCTTATTGAGAGCGAGGACGGTTGGCTCGGCGAAGAGGATCCCCTTGCCGCGCTGGTAGACGAGGGTGTTGGCGGTGCCTAGATCGATCGCCAGGTCGCGCGCCATCTCAGTTCACCCCTTCGAGATCCCGGGAAGCGTCAAGCAACGTGTCGACGGGCCCGGCGCCGGGCCTCGATGCGCCGCTTAGCCGCTTCGCGTCGGGCGGGGTCGAGCGGCTGGGGGCCGCGTGCGGTGCGAGCGGCCGTCGGTCGTGCGGGGCTCGAGCGGACGGGGCGGCGGGCGGGCTGCACGTCGCTCGGCGTCGAAAGAGCCTGAAGACCCTCACGGAAGCCGTCAACAGAGTTCATCCGAGCACCCTCCCGGCGCTGCTGGAGCCACAGTCGGGTGATGCCCACTACTGCGACGAACACCATGATGGCGAGGTACAACACGAGACAGTCTCCTGTTTGGGATGGTCCTAACGGGGCCCCGGAGGGACACTTGCTTGATTCGCTGCCCTCGCCCCGGGTCCTCCTGGAGGTTACCAGCAGGGGGGCCGGGCGCGGTCATACGCCCCTCAAGCCCTGCGGTGGCGCAGGCCCCGGGCCACGAATCCGGCGGCGATGAGGCCGGCCCCGGCGATCCCTCCCTTGGCGAGGTTGCTCTTGCGCACGCGAACCCGGCCCAGCCTGACCCTCGTTCCGGTGTGCTTGAGGGTGGCGATCAGGGCGTCGTAGCTCGAGTGCTCGCACTTGAAGCCGGCCCCCTCCAGCTTCTCGGGCGACATCACCCAGGGATACATGACGTAGTGCAGGTACCCGGGGGGAGCCTCCCCCATATTCAGGGACCACAGCCGGTCCGCCATGGCGAAGGCGGCAGGCTCCGGCAGCGACACTCTGCGCTTGCCCAGGACCGAAACGAGCTCGTCGTACTCCAGCCAATCGCGCGGGCAGAGGTTGTAGGCACCGTCTAGCTCGTTGACCACCGCGAACGCCAGAGCCGACGCCACATCCTCTTCGTGAACGAACTGGAACGGTGGTTCGTGTCCCTGGATAGAGAACAGGACCGGGAGTTCGAGTTGGTGAGACCAGGCGTTGTCGCAGTGCTCCCCGAAAACGATCGCAGGGCGGAACACGGCGACCTTCCTGTCGGGGAACTCGTCGCGGAACTCCTTCACTACGTATTCGGCTTCGAGCTTGTGAGCCGCATAGCTGAAATCGAGGTTCGCCCGAAGCGGCGACTCCTCAGTAAGAGGCATGTCGTTGTCTGGGTGAGCGCCGTAGGCAACACCAGAAGATGTGTAGATCGCTCTCGGGACCCCGGCCCGACCGACGCACTTCAGGACGTTCTGGGTGCCGTTGACGTTCACGTCACGCATCTCGGCTTCGTCGCGGATCGGATCCATGATGAAAGCGAGATGGACGACGACGTCCACCCCCTTGAACCTCGCTTCGAGGGCAGGGTTCCTAACGTCCACGTGATCGAAGATGAGCTTGGAGGTCCTCAGTGGTCCCGGTTCACGAACATCGAAGCCCAAGATCCGCTCGACCTTGGAGTCTTCCTCGAGAAGTTCGATCAGCCGGCCCGCGATGTATCCCGATGCACCCGTTACGGCGACCGTGAGTCCGGGGATCTTTGCCATGCATCGAGCGTACCCTGAGAGATATGAGCCAAGAGCCTTACGGTGACATCCCCCTCTTCAGGGAACTACAGAAACTGTTGTCTTCAAGCCAGGGGTCCGTGAACACAGAACTGGCGCGGCAGATCGCGCGCTCGATCGCCGTGGATGGCTCCCTGGAGGCTCCGCTCGACCAGGGCATCTCCGACGCCTACGGTCGAGCGGTCATCGACGCGCAGCAGGTTCTGACCGGGTACACGCGCCTCTTCGCCGGCGAGCTTGCGACCGCAGACGCCGTCACCCGTATGGGGTGGGTCGACCGGACCATCGATGGCTGGATGTGGCTCTTCGATGCCTTCTCCGAGCGCTTCGGCAAGGTGATGTCCGACCACGGTTCCGAAACGCCCAGCGGGGTGGAGGCGGTCCTGGGACAGATCGCGCCTCTCATGATGGGGTTCCAAGTGGGCACCTTGTTGGGACACCTGGCGCGCGAGGTTCTGTTCCGCAACGAGTTGCCGGTTCCGCGCCGGGACGAGGGCCACCTGTTCATCGTGGCACCCAACGTGACCTCCATCGCCAACGACTACGGCTTGGACCGAGTGGATCTGATCTCGTGGTTGGCACTACGGGACACCGCCCGTCATATCGTGCTGGCCGCTCACCCCTGGGTCGATAGCTACTTCCGCTCCGCCCTGGGCGAGATCATCGGATCGATCGAGATCGACCTGAGCGACATCGAACGAAGGGTGATCGAGATGCAGGCCGGAGATCTCTCGGCCTTGCAGGAGATGCAACAGAGCCTCCCCATCCTCGAGACCCCGCGCCACCGCGCCGCTCTCGAACGCCTGCGGGCATTCTTCGCGGTCTTCGAGGGTTACGCGAGCCTGGCGTCCCGCGCCGTTGCCGCCGAGCTCGTCACCACCGCGTCCAAGATCGATGAGGGCGTCACCCGGTTCAACACCGAGCCGCTATCGGGGCGAGAAACACTTGGCACGGTCCTCGGGATCTCGCTAGACCGGGCCACCACCGAAGCCGGTGAGACCTTCTGCAAGGCGGTGGTAAGCCTTCGCGGTATCGACGCGCTCAACACGGTGTGGTCGGCGGCCGACAACTTGCCGTCGGGGGCCGAGATCAAAGATCCCTTCTCCTGGATGGAAA
>JBKHYB010000049.1:0-8321 GCA_046565725.1 Actinomycetota bacterium | reverse complement strand
GCCAGGAAGGGAACGTAGCCGCGGTCTCCATACACCTCGGCGGCGGTCTCGGTTTGGCCGACCGGGACCTCCGCGACGTCGAACTCCTCATCGACGAAGCCCAGATAGGCGGCCGCCGCGTCGGGGAAGGGATGGAACACGATGCCGTCGAGCGGTGGGGTCCTCACGAAGCCGGGGAACCGCTGCATCACGATCTCTCCCCCGGGTGACCAAGGCGTCGCCATCTGGAAGGGACCGTTGCCGATGGGCATGGTCAAGAAGGTCTCTTCGTCTTCCACATGCTTGCGCTGCAAGGGCACGAGACCAGGATGGGTGAGCACGGCCGGGAACTCGTAGTACGGACTGGACAGATCGATCACCAGGGTCGACTCATCGGGGGTCTTGATGCCGCTGAGCCTGTCGGACGATCCGGTCTGGTTCACCGCGGTGAACCCTTCCACCCGTTCGAGGGTGTAAGCGATCTCCGCTGCGTTCTGCTTCGAAGCGATCCGGTTGAAGGCGTAGGCGAAGTCCTGAGACGTGATCGGTGACCCGTCGTGGAAGGTGGTTCCGGGGCGGATCCTGAACGTGAACCGCCGCCCCCCGCGTGACACCTCCCAGGACTCTGCCGCGGCAGGGACCACCTGCTCGCTCGCCTGATCCCAGGCCGTGAGGCTCTCAAACAGTTGGCGGACCACGAGGACCGAGCCGGGGTCGCGGATCCGCATCGGATCCAACGTGAAGGGTTCGGTGATCGCCACGTCGAGGACCTCGTGGTCCTCGGAGAACCCGGTGAAGGTCGGACTCGGAGTAGGCGGTTGGACGGCCGCCTCCGTGGGGCTAGGACTTGCCGTCCGATCCGGTGCCGGGGGGCCGGCGTCCGTGCACGCCGCAGATAGCAGAAGGAAAGCGACCAGCAGCTTCGCCCGCATAGCCGCTTGCCCCGTTAGGACAGTCTGAAGGCCAGGAGGATGGTGGTCCCGGTGAAGACGATCGCAGTGATGATCGTGATGCGGTCGAGGTTCCGCTCCATGACGGTGGAACCCATCGCCTGGGTCTGCATGCCGCCACCGAACATCTCGGAGACGCCGCCACCACGACCGGCGTGAAGAAGGATGAAAAGGATCAGCATCAGCGATGCGATCGCATGGATGATGACCAAGACCGGAGTCACGTAACACACCTCAGCTCTTCGATGGATCCAACGTGTTCAGCGCTAAAGGGTAGCGCAGGTCGACGCAGCGGGCTTCCGGCCCTCATCGCTCCTGTGTGAAGCGGTATATGCCCACGTTCGGGACCACCACATCGGAGAAGATCGGCTCGGCGATCCAGTCCTGCCTCGTCTCCCACTTGAGGCTGGCGTTGCGCACCCCTGCGATCCGCTGACCGACCGCAGTCATCCAGTCTTGGACGTCGGCAGGCTTAAGCCGGATCGCCGGCGACAGCTCCGGCGTCTTGACAAGCGACCTGACAGGCAGGGCAAGGTCGACCTTGCGCTTACCCCGGGTGGACACGATGGCCCCCCGAGCAGGCTGGTGCACCTTCGCGAGCCGTTTGGGAACCTCGTACAGCTCGCCCTCGTTGGGGTCGGGAGCGCCCCAGACGATCGCCAGCGCGTCGGAATGCTGGGATGCCACCTGCTCGGCCACCTGAAGCCCTATCAGGGCGACCATAAGGGCGGCGAGCAAGAACGGCATGCGGCCCAGCGAGGTCGTGCTGGCACGCCCGTCGGCCACGGCGATCAGATGATCGACCCTGCTCGAGATCCCGCGCCCCGGCTGCCAGAAGGCCAACACCGCCCGCTGTCCCAGGGACCGCCGGCTCCGGGCCAGTTCGAAGTTCTTGAGCAATCCGGATGCCACCGACAAGGGGTCGCCGGTCAGAGCTGCGGCCCGCCGGTCGGCCTCGAACTCACGGTCACGCGTCAGGCTCCGCAGGGCGAGATGGGCGAAGGGGTTCCAGGCCACCAGGTCCCTGAGGATCCCGGCGAAGAAGACCAGGGGGACGTCCCGAGCCCCGATGTGGGCAACCTCATGGGCCAGGATCGCCCGGAGCTCCTCGGGCTCCAGAGCTTCGATCAGGTCTCGGGAGATCAGGATCGAGCCTCTCCGCATGCCGGCGGCGAAAGCCCCGGTGATCTCCGCGGGGAGGAGAAGGACGTCGGGGACGAAGGACAGCTCGCATGCCTTTGCCAGACTCGCTACCCACCCGGTGATGTCGGGATCGTCGATCTCCGAACACCTTGCCACGAGGCGATCGACCAACACCTTGCCCAGGACCCGGCGGGCGAGCATGAAGCTGACCACGAGCAGACCCACCAGCAGGATCCACGGTCCCGCCCGTCCTGTGATCGCGTAAGGGATGACCTCGTTGCCGTCGTTGACCATCAGTAGATGGAAGAGCTGTTCCGAGCTATCGAACAGCGCGCTGCCGAAAGGTCTCATGACGGAGATCTCGGGCAAGATCCCACGCTGGTAGATCACGCCGGCTACCAACGGAAGAAGGAGCGGGGTCAGCAACAGCAACCCCGAGCCCACCCCGCCCGGACGCGCGAGTAAACGTCGGATCACCAAGACAGCGAACAGGGTCGCCGAGGACACCGCGAGGATCAGAACCCAGGCGGAATCTGTCTCGAGCGTGAGTACGGTCGGGGATGCGAGGTTCACTTGGTGCGCTTCCGCTCCTCTATTGCGCGACGGAGCCTGTCCAGGGCTTCGTCGTCCTCCTCGTCAACCCGATCGACGAAGTAAGCCACCGCCGGGTCGGGGAAATGATCCACGAGCCAGTCAACCACCGATTTGACCGCCGAGCGCGCATACTCCTCCCGGCTGACGACGGCGACGTAATGGTGAGCCGGGTGCTTCTCGATGCGCTTGAGGAAACCCTTATCGGCCAGGCGCCCCAAGGTCGTCATCACGGTCGTGTACGCGATCGGCCGCTGGGTCTCCAGAGCGGTATGGACATCTCGGACCGTGACCTCACCTGCATCCCAGACCACGTCCATGATCTCGCTCTCGAGGGGGCCGAGGACCTCAGCCAGCGTGTGACGTCTACGTGCTGCGGCCACGTCTCTACTCCTAGCGCTTGTCTACTAAGGGGATAGTAGATGCCCCGCCCCTCGGATTCCAGACCTTAAGTGAAACCCGGCCTCTATGTCCTAGCCCCGAGCCAGGTCCACGAGGTTGGGCATTATCTGTGGGCCCTTCAGATGACCGAGAGCACCCCGTCGGGAGGCGGATTCCCCGTAGGTCTCGACCCCGTCGGAAGCCACCCCCGCGCCCGAGATCACCAGCGGAACGGGGCCATCGGTGTGGGCCTTGCGAGCGCAGCTCGTGGAATGGTCGGCCGTAACGGCAACGATCCTCTTGGTCAGATCGATAGAAGACAGCAGAGAACCGAAGAAGATCTCGTCGATCGCCTCGATGTTCGCCTTCTTGGCTTCGTGGTTGCCGTCGTGCGCAGGGACATCGGGCCCCTTGATGTGGATGTAGAGCGCGTCGTAACCCTCGATCGCCTCGACCGCGAGCTTCGCCCACGCCTCGTACTGCTCGGCCTCCGGGATGCCGCTGGGCGCGTCCACGATCCCCAAGTCCATCAAGCGCGCGATCCCCAACTCCACGGGCATCTCCACGAAGCACCCCATCGATGGTCCGAACTTCTGCTTGAAAGGAACCAGCTTGGGAACGTGGTCTCCCCCGTCGCGCGTGAGGACGAAGTTGCCGGCGAGCTTCCCGGCGGCCCTGCGTTTGGCGTTCACCTCCGAGTTCTCGAGCACCGCATAGGACGCATCGAGCCACTCGTTAGTCAGGCGCGCGGCCCGCGTGGCCGCCTCGTTCCGCTCGTTGCCCTCCAGCGGGCCCACCCTCACCACGCGGTTCTCGAAGGTCTCGAGGGCCACCCCCAAGGCACCTTGACGAGCGTAGGCCGGGTCGGAGTTCTGCACCTCGGCCGAGAGCGGCCCCTCCGAGGAACGGAGGACCAGGCAACCCCGGTGGCCGATCGTCGCTCGGAAGTCGAAGTCGAGACCGGGGATCTGGACCTTCTCCTGCACCTCCGCTGCGAGAGCGTGCGCCTCCTCGGAGGTGAGATCACGCCCAACCCGCCGGTCCACGATCGCGTAGCCGTCACCGTCGGACTCGACCGTGGCGAAGTTCACCCGATAGGCGAGGTCACCGTCGTTCACCGCCAGACCGGCTCCCACCGATTCGAGGGGGCCGCGCCCGGTGTGATGCTCATGCGGGTCGTACCCGAGTATCGAGAACACCGCGATGTCGGACTCCGGAGCGATGCCCTCGCCGACAGTGGTGACGTAGCCGTTCCGTCCGTCCCGGGCCAGGCGGTCCAGGTTGGGAGTGTGGGCGGCCTCCAACGGCGTCCTGCCGTCCAGCTCCGGCAGCGGGTCGTCGCCGAGCCCATCGAGGATCACGTAGAAGAACGGTTTCGGGCTCACAACGCCGCCTTCGCGATCGACGCGAACTCTCCCGCGTCCAGCGAGGCACCGCCCACCAGACCACCATCGATGTCCGGCTGCCCGAACAGAGCAGCGGCGTTACCGGCCTTCACGCTGCCGCCATAGAGGATCCTCACCGCTTGCGCCACCTGGTCGTCGAACATGTCGGCAAGGATCGACCGGATGAACGAGATCGTCTTCTGGGCATCCTCGGGGGTAGCCGTCTTGCCGGTCCCGATCGCCCAGATCGGCTCGTAAGCCACGACCACCTGGGCCGCTTGCTCGCTGTCGATCCCCGCAAGCCCCGCTCTGACCTGACCTTCGACCTTGCTGTCGGTCTCCCCCGCTTCATGCTCGGCATCCGTTTCACCGCAACACATGATCGGGATGATGCCCGCCCCGAAGGCGGCCTTGACCTTCAGGTTGACGTGCTCGTCGGTCTCGCCGAAGTACTCCCGCCGCTCGGAGTGGCCGAGGATCACGTAGCGACACCGCAACGCCTTGAGCATCGGGGCCGACACCTCTCCGGTGAAAGCTCCCTCGGATTCCCAGTGCATGTTCTGGGCTCCGAGACCGAACTCCTGGTGGCGGTCCTCGGTCGTGGTCTGCACCGAACGCAGAGCCGTGAACGGTGGGCACAGAACCACCTCGACCCGGTCCTGGTCGAACTCGGCGAGGTGGTGGCCAAGCTCCTCGACGAAGTGGATCGCGTCGAGGTGCGTCTTGTTCATCTTCCAGTTACCCGCAACGAGCGGCTTCCTCATCTCTAACGGTTCCCCTTCTGTCTCAGCACCGCGATACCGGGCAGTTCTCTGCCCTCCAGTAATTCGAGCGAAGCGCCCCCACCGGTGGACAGGTGGGATACCTCGTCGCTCAGACCGAGCTGCTTCAGCGCGGCGGCAGAATCGCCGCCGCCCACGACCGAATACGCACCGGCACGGGTGGCGTCCACAACCGCCTCCGCTACCGCCCTGGTCCCGGCGGCGTAATCATCGATCTCGAAGATCCCCATAGGTCCATTCCACAGGACCGTCTTGGCCGCCCGTATGGTTCGCCCGAAGTGCTCGGCAGAGGCCGGCCCGATGTCGACTCCCATCCGGTCGCCGATGTCGCTCAGATCGACGGTCTCATGAGCCGCACCGGCCTCCGGCGCCTCCGCTGCCACCACATCGGACGGGAGCAGGATCTCGACACCTCGATCTGCCGCTTGCTTCAGGACGCCTTCGACCTCGCTCAACCGATCGTCCTCGACCAGGGAACGGCCCACGTCGTGGCCTAACGCCTTGAGCAGCGTGAAGGCCATGGCGCCGCCGATGCACAACTGGTCGACCCGCTCCAGCAGGTTGCCGATCACCCCTAACTTGTCCGAGACCTTGGCACCGCCGAGGATCGCCACGTATGGATGCTGGGGCTCGTGGAGCACCTTCTCGAGCTTGGCCACCTCATCCTGGAGCAACAGACCTGCCGCCGACGGCAATCGCTCGGCCACCCCGACCACCGACGCATGGGCTCGATGCGCTGCGCCGAATGCATCGTTCACGTAGACGTCCGCCAGTTGCGCCAGTGCGTCGGCCAAGTCTGGATCGTTCGTCGTCTCCCCCGGCTCGAAGCGCAGGTTCTCGAGGAGGATCACGTCGGCGTTCGACATGCTGGCCGCCATCGCCTCGTCGCCGACCACGCTATCGAGGGTCTCCACCGGCCGTCCGAGCAGTTGGGCCAGGCGTCTGCCGACCGGTGCCAGCCGCAGCTCCTCGACCACCTTGCCTTTGGGCCGGCCGAGGTGCGAGCAGAGGATCAGCCTGGCCCCCCTATCGAGCAGCGCTTCGATGGTAGGGACGGCCGAACGGATGCGCAGATCGTCGGTGATCTCCCCATCCCGGATCGGCACGTTGAAGTCGCAGCGGACCAAGACCCGTTTGCCGGCCAGATCCAGGTCTTCGAGGGTTGGAAGTGATGGTGTCGTGTCGGTCATGGTGCCCCCGAGTGTACCGACCGGACCCGGCGTCCCCTTCGTCGGAGGTTATGAGAAGGGCCCCTGTCGGGGCCCTTCGTTCCGGTTAGAGCTTGGAGGCGACCAGTTCGGTCAGGTCGACGAGACGGTTGGAGTAACCCCACTCGTTGTCGTACCAACCGAGCACCTTGACGGTCTTGCCCGACGCCATCGTGGAGAGGCCGTCGATCACGCAGGAGTGGCTGTCGCCCACGATATCGCTGGACACCAGCGGGTCTTCGCTGTACTTCAGGATGCCGCTGAAGTTGGCTGCCTGAGCGGCCTCGCGGTAGGCGTTGTTCACGTCTTCCTTGCTTACCTCGGAACCGAGGACGGCCACCAGATCGGTGATCGACCCATCGGGCACCGGCACCCTCAGGGACAGTCCGTCCAAACGGCCCTTGAGTTCGGGAAGCACCAGAGACGTCGCCTTCGCGGCGCCGATCGTAGTGGGGATGATGTTGATGGCCGCAGCGCGCGCACGACGGAGGTCGGAGCGAACCATGTCCTGGGTGCCCTGATCGTTGGTGTACGCGTGCACCGTCGTCATGAATCCGGACTCGATCCCCCAGTTGTCATGAAGCACCTTCGCCAGAGGTGCGATGCAGTTCGTCGTGCATGAAGCGTTGGAAACGATGTTGTGAGCCGAGGGGTCATAAAGGGAGTCGTTGACGCCCATGACGATCGTGATGTCTTCGTCTTTGGCGGGGGCCGAGATCAGCACCTTCTTCGCCCCTGCCTCGATGTGCTTCTGAGCATCGCCGGCCTTCGTGAAGAACCCGGTGGACTCGATCACGATATCGACGCCCAGGTCGCCCCACGGAAGGTCGGCAGGGTCCCGCTCGGCCGTGACCCTTATCTCTTGACCGTCAACGGAGAATCCGCTGTCCGTGACCTTGACCTCTTTGTCGAAGCGTCCGAAGACGCTGTCGTACTTGAGCAGGTGAGCCAGGACGCTAGGGTCACCGAGATCGTTGATAGATACAACCTCGAGGTCGGCGCCCTTTGCCTGCAGGGCTCGGAAGTAGTTGCGGCCGATCCGGCCGAAACCGTTGATACCGATGCGCGTCGCCATCGACGTATCCCTCCTAGGGGTGTCTAGATCGATAGATGATCCTCATCCTATGAGAGCGACGCAGGATCCGCTCTAGACGTCCTTCAACACGGCAGCGAGCCGTTCCGGGTCGTGGCCTCCATCCGGGTGTGCCACGTCGGCTTCGATCAGCTTGATATGGGGGAACCGCCATGGGCCGGGGCTCAAGGCAACGCCATCTCCAGGCAGGACGGGGGAATGTACGACCGCCACATCGATGCTGTCCCTGCCGGCATGGGCCAGGAGACCCTCCACGTGGGCCACGGCGTCGAGCCCCTCTGTTTCGCCCGGCTGCTGCCTCGAGTTGCACACGAAGACCCGCCGCGCGTCGGTGTCCCTCAGCGCCTGGGCGACGCCCGGAACCAACAACGTAGCGACGATGCTGGTGAAGAGGCTGCCGGGTCCCAGGATCACCTGGTCGGCGCCGAGGATGGCGTAGACGGCTTCCTTGTAAGCGGCCGGGGTCGGAGGTCTGAGATGGACGGAGCGGATCCGCTTATCGGTCCCGGCCACCGCGGCTTGCCCCGTGACGACGCCGCCTTCCACGATGGCCGAGAGGCGCACCAGCTCGTTGGTGGACGGGAAGACATGGCCCCTGGTACCGAGCATCCGGCCCGCAGCGGCGACCGCCTCGGCGAAATCGCCCGTCTGCTCGACCAAGGCCGCGATCATCAGGTTGCCGATCGGGTGACCCGCGAACGTTCCCTGGGTGAAGCGATGCTGGAAGACGCGCGCCAGATCGGAATCTTCGGCGAGTGCGATGAGACAGCGCCTGATGTCGCCGGGGGGTGGGATACCCAATTCGGCCG
>JBKHYB010000048.1:0-8330 GCA_046565725.1 Actinomycetota bacterium | reverse complement strand
GAAGATGGACAAGGTCTCCGCCTCGATCAACTTCATGGTCTTCCGTGGCCCCTATGTCCATAAGACGAGACCGAACCTGCTCGAGAAGGTTCTGTTCCGTAAGCAGCTGCCGAAGAGTCTGCCGGGTCCGAAGGAGCATTACTTCGCCGACGTGATCAGCGGTCCGGCCGATGGGTGCTCGAAGATGTTGCCGAAGCGAGGGCTCGATAAGCGCGTCCAGGCAACCGATGGCTGGTCGGCGTGCGTCACGCGCGGTCTGTTGACCAAGAAGGCGGCGGACATGATCCTCTTCTACCTTCACGAGAACGACCACATGAGCCACCGGTTCGGCCCCCAGTCGCAGGTCGATAGCCTCGCCAAGGCCGACGAGCAGATCGCATACGTGCTCGAAACGTTCGGCTCGTGGGAGGCTACCCTCGATCAGGTCGAGTTCGTCGTCACGGCCGATCACTCGCAGAGCCCCATCGCAGACGAGGACGACCACATCCTCGACCTGTCCGAGATCCTCGACGGGTTCTCGCAGGTACGCCCACAGAGGGGCAAAGAGAAGTTCAAGGACAACGACCTCGCGGTGGCCGGTAACGGCCGGGTCGCATTCATCTACCTGAACCCCGACCGCCGCAACAAGCTCTGCGAGCCGGTGGCGGCCACGCTGGTGCAAGAACCCGGTGTCGATCAGGTCATGTGGCGGGACGGCGAGGCCTATGTGGTCGAGAGTTCCCGAGGGCGGGTCCGTTTCCGCGAAGGGGATGCCGTCACAGACGAGCGTGGCAACCGGTGGTCGTTCGAGGGGGATCTCGCCGCGGTCAGCGGCATCGTCGAAGACGGAGCTATCCGAACGCCCGAGTATCCGCTCGCTTTCTGGCGTATCAAGGGTGCACTCGACCTCGATCGGATCGGCGATGTCGTTGCGACGATGTCGCTCACCTACGAGTGCAAGGATCTTGGTGGCGGCGATCACCGGGGCGGAGGAGATCATGCATCGCTGCACGTCCAGGATTCGATCATCCCGTTCATGTCTACGATCGCCGACCCACCCTTGCGGCCGAGCACCGTCGATGTGGTGCCTCACATCCTCAGATACTTCGGTGCATCGGCTTGAGCATCCTGTTCGTCTGTAACCCGATCTCCGGAGGTTCTGATGAAGCCGATCGGTCCGAGCTGGTAGCGGCCCTCGCTCCGCTCGGCCGCGTCGTCGTTCACGAGCCTGGCGACCGCGCTTCTTTCGCCGACGACCTCCGTTCCGCAGCACGCGATGTGAGCCGCGTCGTCGTGGGTGCCGGGGATGGGACCCTCGATCTCACGGTGGCCGCTCTCATCGAACGTACCGATGAGATCGTCTTCGGTGTGCTTCCCATGGGGACCGGGAATGACTTCACGCGTACCCTGGGACTGCCGGCCGATCCCCTGGAGGCCGCCCATGCGATCGCGCAAGGGAACGAGCTTGTGGTGGATACAGGACGCGTCCTTATCGAGGGGGAGACCCGGCCCTTCATCAATGCCTGCATGGGTGGGTTCCCCGTTGCGGTGGACGAGGCGATCTCGGAGAGGCAGAAGAAGAGTCTCGGCCCCGTCGCGTTCTGGTTGGGTGGGCTGAAGGCCGCCACCGATCTGGATCGGTACAGAGTGATCGTCAACGGGGTCGCGCACGACGACGTCGTTGCGATAGGGATCGGCAACGGGCGTACCGCCGGAGGAGGTATCGAGGTGTTCCCGCATGCCGATCCCAGCGATGGCCATCTGGACATCTGCGTGATGAGGGCCGACGGTCTCATCGAGGCGGCCAAGCTCGCCGCCAAGGTCCGATCGGGCGATCACACCGACGAACCCTTCGTGTCCTACGACCGGGCGGTGTCAGTAGAGGTTGCCGCCACCCCTTCGCTTGGATTCAACGTCGACGGAGAGGTCGATGGAATCGCCACACCGGCCCGCTTCGAGGTGGGTCCCAAGGCGAGGTTCCTGGTCCCCGCTCGATAACATCTAGCGCAGGATGACACTGCGCAAAGCGATCCTCGCGGCCCTCAGAGGCGACACCGAACTGCTTCCCGGCATCGCCGAGGTGCTGCGCCAGAGGATCGACGAGAAAGAAGAAGGACCGATGACCACCGTCGTTCAGGCGGCGGGTGCCCTCGAGCCCATAATCGCAGAAGCGGTTCGTCGCAAGCCCTCGCGTCTCGGCGTGCTCGGCCTGAAGAGTGCGCACCTGCTCGCTAGCCTCGCGGAGCGCGACGACGATGCGACCGGACGCCTCGTAGCGATCGCACGCAACCAAACGGTGGGCATCGTGTTCGCGGACATCGATGAGTTCACCCGCTATACCGCCGAGAACGGAGACGACGCTGCCATCGCCGCGTTGCAGAGGCTGCAGCCGGTGGTCGAGCGGGCCGCAGCCAACGGTAAGGGAGAGGTGGTCAAAGCACTCGGGGACGGTTACCTCCTGGCGTTCCCGTCTGCCTCGCAGGCCGTCCGGGGGGCCGTCTCTCTGCGGGACGGGGCTCTGAAGCTCCGCCGGGAGGATCCGAGGTTCCCGCTGTTCCTGCAGGTCGCCGTGCACGCGGGCGAGCCCTTGGTCGAAGGAGACGATCTACTCGGTCACGACGTGAACCTGACCGCGAGGGTGCTCGATCATTGCGCTCCGGCCGAGGTCCTCGTAACGGAAGCAGCGAAGGAGCTCGCCGAGCAGCGCTTACAGAAGATCACCTTCAGCAAGAAACGCGATCTGAAGATCAGGGGACTGGCAGGGAAGGTGACGGTCTACAGTGTGAATCCGGTGGACGAACGGGCCCGCCGTCCCTTGCGCATCAAGCGCACCCGGATCGCTCCTCAGCGGTCCAGCAGCTCGTAGGCCATTATCGAAGCAACCTCCCGGACGAGTTCCTTGGCCTTCGTCAAACGGCTGCGGTGAAGCTGCTGGTAGCCCGCCCAGCTCACGTAGGTCTCTTCGAAGCCCAGATCGTCCGCCATGCGCTTGAGCCGCTCGGAGTGCATGGGGTCGCTCACGAGCAGCAGGCTGCGGATGTCGTTGTCCCGCGCTAGTTCCCGGACCGCTTGCAAGCTCTCCCACGTGGTTCGGCCCGCGGTCTCTTCGAGGATCCGTTCGGGCGGAAGACCCTTTTCCCCGGTCAGGTAGCGCTCCCCGGCCTCGGCCTCGGTGTAGTTGTCGCCAGGCTGTTTGCCCCCGGTCACCACGACGGTGTCGGAGAGCCCTTCCCCATAGAGGTAGGCGGCGTGATCGAGACGAGCCTTGAAGACCTCGGATGGACGTCCGTTGTATTGAGCGGCCCCGAGAACCACGATCGCGTCGGCGCTGTGTACCTCGTCGTGGCGGGACTGCTGCCACACCTGGAAGCCGATCCAGGCCGGGTAGGCCACGATCACGGCGAGGGCGAGGACGACTGCCTTAAGCGCGAGCTTCACGAGCCGAATCTACTTCCGCGCCGATGCTAGATGCCGTCTGCTTCGTAGCTAAACCGTGTCGAAGAGGGCAGCCCGCTTGACCTCTTGGATCGCCTTGGTCACCTTGATGCCGCGGGGGCAAGCTGCGGTGCAGTTGAATGCGGTGCGGCACTTGAAGGCCCCGTCGTGCTGGCTCAGGATCTCCAGCCGCTCCCTGGCACCTCGGTCGCGTGAATCGAAGATGAAGCGGTGAGCGTTCACGATCGCGGCCGGTCCGACGTACGACTCGTCGCTCCAGAAGATCGGACAAGACGTCGTGCAGGCGGCGCAGAGGATGCACTTGGTGGTGTCGTCGAAGCGCTCGCGCTCCTCGGGACTCTGTAAGCGCTCTTTCGCCGGCTCGTGCTCGTGGGGATCGGTGATCAGCCACGGCTTCACGGCCTTGTACCCCGCGAAGAACGGCTCCATGTCCACGACGAAGTCCTTGATGACCGGAAGGCCCCGGATCGGCTCAACGGTGATCGGCTGGGCGAGGTCCTTGACCAAGACCTTGCAGGCAAGGGCGTTCTGCCCGTTGATCACCATCGCATCCGAACCACAGATCCCGTGGGCGCACGAGCGCCGCAACGCGAGGGAGCCGTCCTGGTGCCACTTGACCTTGTGGAGCACGTCGAGCAGCCGATCCATCGGCTCGGCCTCGACGCTGTACTCCTCGAAGTGCGCTTCGGTATCGGTTTCCGGGTTGTACCGGAGGAGCTTGAGTCGGACCTCCACTAGTACTTCCTCTCGACGGGTTCGTAGCGGCCGAGCGTGACCGGCTTGTAGGTCAGCTCCGTGCCGCCGTCTTCGGTCTTGGCGATGAACGAGTGCTTCATCCAGTGCTCGTCCTCGCGCAACTGGTGGTCTTCGCGGTAATGGCCCCCGCGGCTCTCGGTCCGTGCCCGGGCGGATACGACCAGGGCCTCGGCCATGTCGAGCAGGAAGCCGAGTTCCATGTGTTCGATGAGTTCGGTGTTGAAGACCTTGCTCTTGTCGCCGACCTTGGCGGTCGCGTACTGCTTCTTCAACTCATCGATCGTCCCAAGGACCGCCGCCATCGATTCCTCGGTGCGGACGACCGAGGCCTTGTCCATCATCTCTTCCTGCAAGGTCGTGCGGATGTCCGCGGTGCGGATCTCGCTGGTCCCGTCCATCAGTTGCTGGATCCAACGCTCGGTCTCGAGGTGAGCGTCGTCCGGGATGTCGAGGTGCTTGGTCGAGTTCGCATACTCGGCCATGTGGATCCCACCCCGCTTGCCGAATACGACGATGTCCAGCAAGGAGTTGGTGCCGAGGCGGTTGGCGCCGTGAACAGAGACGCACGCACATTCGCCGGCGGCGTAGAAGCCGGGGACGACCGTGTTTTGGGCGTCGCGCACGACCTGGGCGTCGACGTTCGTCGGGATACCACCCATCGCGTAGTGCGCAGTGGGGACGATGGGTACCCCCTCGGTGAGGGGCTCGACGTTGAGGTAGGTACGTGCGAACTCGGTGATGTCGGGCAGCTTGGTCTCGATCACCTCGGGGTCGAGGTGGGTGAGATCCAGCAGGATGTAGTCCTTCTTCGGACCGGCACCTCGGCCCTCTTTGATCTCGAAGAACTCGGCCCGGCTGACCATGTCGCGCGGGGCGAGGTCCTTGATCGTGGGGGCGTAGCGCTCCATGAAGCGTTCGCCGTCGGCGTTGCGCAGGATGCCGCCCTCGCCGCGAGCCGCCTCGGACAGCAGGATGCCGAGACCGTAGAGGCCCGTGGGATGGAACTGGAAGAACTCCATGTCCTCGAGCGGAAGACCCTTGCGGTAGACGACCCCGGGGCCGTCACCGGTCAGGGTGTGAGCGTTCGAGGTGATCTTGAACATCTTTCCGAACCCGCCGGTGGCGAAAAGCGTGGCCTTGGCGTGGAACACGTGGAGCTCGCCGGTTGCGATCTCGATCGCAACGATCCCGGCGCACGCACCATCGACCATGAGCAGGTCCAGGACGAAGAACTCGTCGTAGAACTCGACCCCCTGCTTGTTGCACTGCTGGTAGAGGGTCTGAAGGATCATGTGCCCGGTGCGGTCGGCTGCGTAGCATGCTCGCTTGACGGGAGCCTCACCGTGGTTGCGGGTGTGGCCTCCGAAGCGGCGCTGGTCGATCCGGCCTTCAGGCGTGCGGTTGAACGGGAGCCCCATCCTCTCGAGATCCAGGACCGCGTCGATCGCCTCGCGGCACATGATGTCGACCGCGTCCTGGTCGGCGAGGAAGTCGCCTCCCTTGACCGTGTCGAAGGCGTGCCACTCCCACGAGTCCTCTTCGACGTTGGCGAGGGCCGCACACATGCCGCCCTGGGCAGCACCCGTGTGTGACCGGGTCGGGTAGAGCTTGGAAACGACAGCGGTCTTGCAGCGCTGTCCAGCTTCGAGGGCGGCGCGCAGGCCGGCACCGCCGGCGCCCACGATCACCGCGTCGTACTTATGGTACTGAGCCATCTATGCGCCTACCGAGGGGTTGAAGGTCACGATCACGGCGGTCCCGAGGATCATCAGGATCCCCGTGACCGTGTACAGCAGAGCTTTGAGACTGGTGCGGGTGCCATCCTTGCGGATGTAGTCGTCGATGATTATCCGCAAGCCGTTGGCCCCGTGGAGCAGGGCCAGGAACAGTAGCGCCCAGTCGAACGTCTTCCACCCCACGTTGTCCCAGCGCTCGGCCACGAAGGCGAAGTTGATGCGCTCGACCCCTTCACCGACCAGGTGCATGACGTAGAGGTGGATCAGGACCAGGAAGACCAAGATGATCCCCGAGATCCTCATGAAGAACCACCACCACACCTCGGAACGGGAGGGCCGGCGGTTGGCTTGGAAAGCCTTGGGTTTGTGCTTGCGGTAGACGTCGTCGACGATGGCCATATCGCAGCGCATATTACTTCCCAGGTCACGGCCCTGCCGGTCACCGAAGAACCAGCACTTCACACGTTCACTTGGCTCCGGGGAACAGGTGCTGCTCGCCTGGGGGTAACACGACCGTTACGGGGTTCCTCGGCCACTCTGTGGATTCCGTCCCTTTGATGATGGTTACGTAGCAAGGGTGGATCAGGCAGACGTGGGGAGTCTTATGAACGCGGGTGGACAGGTCATCCTGGTGGTGGAAGACAGTCCCACCCAAGCCCTGCAACTCAGAAGAGCGTTGGAAGCAGACGGCTTCTCGGTCGTGGTTGCCCCGGATGGGCGCTCCGCTCTGCAACTGGTCCGTTCTCGGCGGATCGATGGACTCATTACCGATGTGCTCATGCCGGGGATGGACGGCTTCCAACTCTGCTTGGAGATCCGCAACGATCCCGCTATCCCGAGGATCCCGATCATCCTCGTGTCGGCGTCTTTCACGTCGGACGAGAACCGTGCTTTCGCGGCACAGCTCGGCGCGGATGCGTACATCGACAAGTCGGCGTCCAGGGACCAGCTGATCGCCAAGCTCCATGACGTCCTTTCCGGCCGAGACACCCTTTCGGTAGCTAAGGTCGTCGACGAACACAGCTTCAGGGTGAGATACGGAGAGCTCATGGCGTCGCGCCTCGTGGAAGAAGCAGCGGCGCTCAAGCGGGCGCATGAGGAGCTCGCTGCCGCTTACGAGCTCACGCTGGATTCGCTCGTTGCCGCTCTCGACCTGAGAGATACCGAGACCGAGCTTCACGCGTGGCGGGTCTCGGGTTATTCCGCTCAGCTGGCCTTCCGCTTGGGGCTTGACGATCGGTTCATAACGGAATTGGAGCGAGGCTCTCTGCTGCACGACATCGGAAAGATCGGGATACGTGATCGCATCCTCCGGAAACCGGGACCCCTGACAGGCGAGGAGTGGGTGGAGATGCATAAGCATCCCCGTCTCGGGTTCGAGATGTTGTCGCACATCGATTTCCTTCGGGACGCCGCCGCCATCGTGCTCGCCCACCACGAGAGGTGGGACGGAAAGGGCTACCCGCAAGCGTTGGCCGCAGAAGCGATCCCGTTGGGCGCTCGCATCTTCGCCGTCTCCGACACGATCGACGCGATCACGTCCGACAGGCCCTACAGGAAGGCTCGATCTTTCGAGGTCGCCCTCGACATCGTGGCTACAGAGGCTGGGACTCAATTCGACCCCGAGGTGGTCAAGGCTGCGCTCAGCATCGGGCCGACCGACTGGGAAGCGATCCGCGCTGGGATCGAGGAGGACAGACGACTGGCCCTCCACGCGAAGCGCTAGATGGATTTCTTACAGAGCGACGAGGGATTCCTGATCCAGGTCGAGGCCGTTTTCAGGAAGGAATCGCTGGATCGTCTCGCAAGGATGTCGCATCTGCTCGAGCAGGCTGCTCGCCCCCCGTTAGGGGATGGGGCGGGATCGTTGGAGGAACTCCATCGTCTCGCTCATGGGATGAAGGGGTCCGCCTCGATGATCGGCTGGGATGACATCGCTCGATGCGCGAAGGGCCTGGAGGACTTGTTCCGGGCGGTGCTCGACGGCAACACCACCTTGGGTCTCACATCGACCGAGATCGCCCAGGATGCGGTTAGGGCGCTTAGCGAGCGGATCTCCGACGACCCGTCGAACGATGTGACGAGCGGCGACCTCTTGCTGATCGCACAGAGGTTGAGGCTGGCGGTCAGGCCGGGAAGGCTCGGATAGCCGGGGCCCACCGCAGCCAACACTGCCTAACCCCCAGTTCTCGGGATCGGGGAGGCGGCGGCAGGCAATAGCATCAGGTCGTGGATGACAACGAGCGTGTGACCGACTCCGGTATCGAGATCAAGGCGCTGTACGGGCCGGAGGATCTCAACATCGACCCGGCTGCCGACCTGGGAACGCCCGGTGAGTTCCCCTTCACCCGGGGCGTCTATCCCGGGATGTATCGCAAGCGCCTGTGGACGATGCGGCAGTAC
>JBKHYB010000047.1:4652-8419 GCA_046565725.1 Actinomycetota bacterium | reverse complement strand
GCAGGGAACAACGATCGGGATCGGGTTGCGCCCGAGGGCGGTGCCGGTCGCCCGGACCGCACGAGGCCGGCCGATACGAGCGGCCAGTTGGCCATAGGTCGTCACGTCGCCCCGGCCGACCTTCTGCAGCTCGGCGAGGACCTGGCGCTGGAACTCGGAGCGAACGAGTCTCATGTCGACAGGGACCCTTAGATCATCGATATCACCAGTGAGGTACGCCTGGAGTCTCTCGGCGGCATCCTTCATCTCTCGATCCGAGCGGAGCACACGGGGGCCGATCGCATCCGATATCGACGCCAGTACGTGATCCTGAGCTTCTTCGGGGAACGACACGCGGCACACGCCGCGCGCGCTTTGCACGACGGTAAGGCGTCCCACCGGCGAGTCGATCTCGGTGAAGGTTGCGTCCACCAAACCTTCGGCGATCGCTTCGCTCACGAACCTGCCGAGCAGTTCATCGCTCAGCGCCATGACATCTCCTTCCGTAACTCCCACACGCCGGTCGACACGCGCTGGCGCGCCGCTTGTGCGCTACAGCCGAGGCGTCGACCGATCTCTTCGTAAGCCAGGTCGTGCACGAAGCGCAGCCGCATCGCCTCCTTTGCCCCGTCCGAGAGACGATCGATCAGGGCTTCGAAGGAACCGTCTTCGTAAGAAACCCCCTCGGCCCGTTCCGGCACCGCCTCGACGGGCACCTCGCCCTTCTTCCGGCGAGCGAGGTCGTACGCGGTGGTGGTCGTTACGCGATAGAGCCACGCCCGCAGGTGATCGGCATGAGCCAACCGCGGGTAGGACCTGAGCGCCCGGAGAAGGGCCTCCTGCATCACGTCCTCGGCGTCCGCGTCGCCCACGAGGCGCTTCGCATGGCGCATGAGTTCGTCTCCATGGTTCTGTACGAGGGTCCAGAAAGGCGGCAGCGACATCTGTCTCCTGAGGCCGGATATCCGTATCACGCAAGCTACAACCGGTTCTAGGTTGTGGATGTGAGGTAAGAAGCGAAGATGGTCCGCCGCAACTACTACGAGAACATGGGAACGATGCTCGTTCGTGGCTTCCGCCGCAGGTGCCCACGATGCGGACGGGGTGGAGCCTTCGAGGGCTACTTCAAGCTCAGGGACGCCTGCCCTTCGTGCGGATACCGGTTCTATCGCGAGGAGGGCTACTGGACGGGAGCGATGATCATGAACATCGCGGCCTGCGAGATCTGGTTCTTCTTCCTCTTCGTGGGAACCTTGCTCTTCACCTGGCCGGATATCAGCTGGGTGCCGATCCTCGTGATCGCACTGATCACGAACGGCCTCTTGCCGGTGGTCTTCTACCCACACTCGAAGACCCTGTGGATGGCGATAGATCTACACTTCCATCCCGAGAAGCAGAACCTCTGACCGACTGGAGCCAAGCCTGAGCGCTAGGAAGAAGATCGCCGGGTGGCGCAAGATCGCCGCGGCCGCATGGGGCGACCCGAACGACCCTCAGATCTATGGCGATCTCGAGATCGATGCGACGGAACTGCTCGCCTTCATCGAGCGCGCCCGGCACCAGACCGGCATCCCGATAACCGTCACGACGATGGTCGGTAAGGCGATCGCTACCGCTTTAGGGGAACACGCGGATCTCAACGTGAGGATGTACCGCGGTCACTTCTACCAGCGGGACACGGTCGACATCTTCTTCATCGTCTCCGCGGACGCGGGGGCCGAACTCTCCGGCGTGAAGATCGAGCAGGCCGATGGCAAACCCGCCATCGAGATCGCGAGGGAGCTACGCGACAGAGCGCTGCGGATCAAAGGCGGTGAGGATGTGGAACTCGGCAAGACCAAGAAGATGATCTCGTCGACCCCACGTCGCCTCCTCAAGTGGTCGATCCGACTCTCGGCATGGCTCACCTCCGACCGGGACAAGGATCTGAAGAAGTACGGTCTGCCACGTCAAGCGTTCGGCTCGGCGATGATCACTTCGGTCGGGATGTTCGGCATCCAGCATGCGTACGCTCCGCTGGCGAGCTATTACCGCATCCCGTTCCTGGTACTGGTCGGCGAGGTGGTCGAGAAACCCGTCGTCGTTGACGGACAGATCGCCATCAGACCGATGCTGACCCTCAGCGCCACGATGGATCACAGGTACATCGACGGCTACCACGCGGCCCGGCTTGCCAAGACCGCGCGCGCCTACCTTGAGAACCCTTCGGCCTATGAACCGGAGCTGCCTGCGTCCTGACGCTCGAGTGCAGCGATGTTTTCCGCTTCCTGTGGGTCGGGATCGGTTGAGAACCAGCGATCGAGCATCTCGGAGGCGAGCTGCGGGGACGTCAACCTCAGACTCATGACGAGCACGTTGGCATCGTTGTAACGCCGCGCCCCTGCCGCCGTCTCGGCATCCGTGCAGAGGGCAGCCCTCACGCCTCCCACCTTGTTTGCGGCGATCGAGGCACCGGTGCCGGTCCAACAGAAGAGCACGCCCGTATCCGCCTCACCGGTCGCTACGACTCGGCCGACCTCGTGTCCCACCTGGGTCCACTGTTTGTCCTCCCCCGCCGGAGGACCGACGACGATGACCTCGTGCCCGCGGCGTTCGAGGTCCTCCACAACCGCGTCGGTGAGGCTCGTCCTCTCGTCCGATCCCAGTACCACCTTCATCGTTGCGAGCCTAGTCGCGATGGGTAGATGTGCAGACCTTCAGAAGGCCGCCAGCGTCTCTAGGCCGAAGGGTCGTCGTAGGCCGCCCGGATGTCGAGGACCTTATCGAGGTTGCCGAGGAAGACCTCGAGCAGTTCGGGATCGAACTGACTCCCCGACAGCTCTTGCATGGTCTCGACCGCCTTCCCGATCGGAAAGGCCTTCTTGTAGACGCGATCGCTCGTGAGTGCGTCGAAGACGTCGGCGATCGCTGCTATGCGCCCTTCGATGGGGATCTGCTCGCCCTTCAACCCACTGGGATACCCGGAACCGTCGTACCACTCGTGATGAGTCAGAGCGATCGCGTCGGCAACCTGGAGGAACGGCGACACGGACCCTTCGAGGATCTTGTGCCCGATGTTGGTGTGCTCCTGCATCCGGGACCGTTCTTCATCGGTGAGGGGGCCGGGCTTCAAGAGGATCTTGTCGGGGATACCGATCTTCCCGACGTCGTGCATGATCGCCGCAACCCTGATCATGTCGGCTCGTTCCGCGTCGCCATCGTGTAGTTCGGCGAGCAAGCCGCAGTAGCGGCTCATGCGCTGGATGTGCCGGGCGGTCTCGTCGTCACGATATTCAGCGGCGGTCGCCAGCCGCTGAACGGTCTCCTCCCGTGAAGCTTTCAGATCCAGTTCGGCCTGCTGCAGCTGAGAGATGGCATTCCATAGCTCTTGCGTACGCTCCTTGACCATCTGCTCCAAGCGATCGAGTGTCGTCCTGTTCTGGATCTCAAGGACCCTTCGACGCAAGGCGTTGGCGATGTTGATCAGCATCTCGTCCTGCTCGAAGGGCTTGACGATGTATCCGTATGCCCCTAGTACCAGAGCGGTCGTGGCAAGCGACAGGTCGCCGGTTCCGGTGACCATGATCGAAGCCGTGTTGGGATGCTCCTTGTTCACGTAGAGGACTAGGTCGAGGCCGGATTCTCCGGGCATCGTCATGTCCGTCAGCATGATGGCGAAGTCCTCGGCGGCGAGCATCTCTTTGGCCTCCCGGGCGCTCGAGGCGCCGCGGCACGGATATCCCGCACGTTCCAACAGCCTGGTCAGAAGCATGAGCATCGCCTCGTCGTCATCCACGACGAGGATGGAT
>JBKHYB010000047.1:0-4636 GCA_046565725.1 Actinomycetota bacterium | reverse complement strand
GTCTGGTTGCGTCATCGGGCCTCGGTTGCATCCATCGCTAGTTGCAGGTCGTCCGGCGCCTCCGGTGCCAACAGGCCCCTCCTCACCATACGGCGAGCAGCAGAAAGGGTGCGGTCGTCGCCGTTCGACGCGGCCCACGACCCCTGCTCGGCGAGCAAAGCACAGGCATAGATCGACCCGAGGCTCATCGCGGCCGAACGGGCCGCCACCTGAGCTTCTTCGTCGTTACCGACCTGATCCATCCTCTTCTTCAGCTCCCTCGAAGCGTCACGGATCGCAGCTGTGATCGCGGTCGACGCCGGATGATCCTCGGCTGCGGAACAGGCCCGCTCGACGTCGTCCAGCACCGCCGCGACTGCCCCCGACCTCTGGTCGGCGCGCAGCAGATCCAGCGACAGAACGTTGGTTGTTCCTTCCCATATCGGCAGAACGTGGGAATTCCTAACCAGGGCAGGCAGGCCGGAATCCTCGCAGTAACCCACGCCGCCCAGGCACTCCATGGCTTCGGTCGTCCCGGCCACCGCCCATCGCGCCGTCGTTAGCTTGGTCACGGGCGTCAAGCCCCGCAGCACGGCGATCTCTTGATCGGTTGCGACCCCGGCTTCAACCCGTCCCAATAGATATGCGCACCTCATGCAGAGCGCGAGAGCGGCCTGATGATCGACCGCGAGATCGGCCAAGGTTGCGAGGTGAGCGGGTTGGGCGTCGAGCCGGGCTCCGAAGACCTCGCGGGTGCGGGCGAATGCGCGCGCCCACGCTATCCCCCGCGCTAGGGCCGCAGCCGATGCGAGCCCGTTGTGCAGGCGCGTGATGTTCAGCATCGTCGAGATCTTCGCCACGCCACGGCCGTCCGATGGATCTCCGACGGGATAAGCGAGAGCCCCGTCCAGTTCCAGCTCCGCCGTTGGCATCGACCGGGTTCCCAGCTTGTCCTTCAGTCTGCGAACGAAGATCGCGTTCGGCGAGCCGTCTTCGAGGTTGCGATGGATACGGAACAAACCGAGGCCGCGCGATCCTTGCGGGGCGCCTTCGGGCCTGGCCAGGGTCAAGGCAACCTCCGAGGTCGTAGCCGAGGTGAACCACTTCAACCCATAGAGGCGCCACGCGTCGCCCTCGCGGCGGGCCACGGTGCCGGTCCGACCGACATCGGAGCCGCCGGCGGTTTCGGTCATCCATTGACCGCTGGTCCAGGCATGCTCTGGATCTCGTGAGATGAGCCGCTCGGCAACGGCTGCATCCTCAGCGTCTCCATACGCGAGAAGGGTTCGAGCGGCCGCATCGGTCATGGCGATCGGGCACGAGTAGAGAGCGGACGAAGGCCCCCAGAGATATATCAGCGCGGCCCACACGACCCTCGAGAGCTCGCCGAAGGGCTCGGACTCGTAAGCCTGAGCCACCACCCCTCGCCTGACGCCTTCCTTCCCGAGGTGGGTATACGCGTCCGAGACGTCGATCCGGTCGATCCGCTCTCCCCAGGTTCCGTAATGCGTAAGCGTGGGCAACTCCGATTCCGCCTGCATCACCTTCGCAAGGGTTGCAGGGTCGGTCGCCCACGCACCGAGTTCTGCCAGCAGGGGCTCGGCCCTCCCGGCTCTATCTCCGAGGTAGAAGCGCAACGTCTCCTGTAGCGGTCGGTCGGACATCCATGCATCGGGCAACCGCGGCGGTGTCTGTAGGAAAGGTTCCATCAAGCACAGCTTATGCTCGTGCGCATGTCAGGCAAGGCCGTGGTCGTCACAGGTTTGAGAAAGACCTACGGCTCTATCGACGCCGTGAGGGGGATCGACCTCGAGGTGAACCGGGGAGAGGTCTTCGCCCTGCTCGGCCCCAACGGCGCCGGGAAGACCACCACCGTAGAGATCCTCGAGGGTCACCGCAGGCGGACCGCAGGAGACGTGTCCGTGCTCGGCTACGACCCCGAGCGCCGCGAGAAGGCGTTCCGGGAGTGCATCGGCATAGTCCTGCAGGAGACGGGGGTCGAGCGTTATCTGAGCGTTGCCGAGGTCATCGAGCTGTATGGGGGCTACTACCCGAACCCCCTGCCGGTCGACGAGGTCGTCGAGGTCGTCGGTCTCGGCGACAAACGCGATGAGAGGGTCGTGAAACTGTCCGGAGGGCAGAAGCGCAGGCTCGACGTCGCGGTCGGACTGGCAGGCAACCCCGATCTCCTCTTCCTCGATGAACCCACGACCGGTTTCGACCCCTCCGCACGCCGGGCGGCCTGGGACATCGTCAGGAATCTGAAAGCGTTAGGCAAGACCGTCTTCCTGACGACCCACTACATGGACGAAGCGCAGAACCTGGCCGATCGCGTGGCCATCATCGCCGACGGCAGGATCGTGGCCGAGGGGACCCCGGAACAACTGATCTCCGCCGACGGCTCGGTTACCACGGTGAGGTTCACACTTCCCCAAGGCGCGGTGCTACCCGAACATCTTTCGGACGAGGCAGTCGTCGTGGGTGACTCCGTTTCGATCCAGACGAACCAACCTACGGCGATCCTTCACGCCATCACCGGGTGGGCGCTTGCCGAAGGACACGAACTCACCGATCTGTCCGCGGCACGTCCCAACCTTGAAGACGTCTACCTGCAACTGACCTCCGGAGCCGAGCGATGACCGTCCTGGCTACGACCGTTCGACAGTTCCGGTACGAGAACCGCGCCTTCTGGCGGAACCCGGCAGCCGCCTTCTTCACCTTCATCTTTCCGCTGTTCTTCCTGTTCCTGTTCCCTCTGATCTTCGGTGAAGCCGAGGTCACGGTAGGTGGCTACACGGTGGATGGCGCGACCTTCTACGTCCCGGCTATAGGGGTCTTCGCGATCGTCACGGCCTCTTACACGAACACGGCGATGTCTCTCGTGTTCGCACGGGATGAAGGGGTTCTGAAACGGAAGCGCGGCACGCCGCTGGAACCATCCGCGTACATGGGGGGCCGCGTTCTGCAGGCCATGTTCATGGCTTTGGTCATGACCGCGATCACGGTAGTGGTCGGGGTCTTCGTCCACGGCGTGGAGGTCCCCGACAACACCCTGCTCGCTTTTGTCGTAACGGTTGCACTCGGAGCCGCATCGTTCTGCGCCTTGGGCATCGCGATCACCGGGCTCGTACCCAACGTCGACGCGGGCGCGCCCATCATCAACGCCACAGTGCTACCTCTGATGTTCCTTTCGGATGTATTCCTCCCCGCCGATAACCTGCCGGACTGGCTGCGATCGGTGTCCGAGATCTTCCCGATCTATCACTTCTCCCAAGCGATGCTCACGTCGTTCAACCCCTTCGAAACGGGGTCGGGATTCGAGTGGGACCACCTCGGGATCGTGTGCGCCTGGGGCGTTGCCGGAGTCCTCGTCGCGCTGAAGACCTTCACCTGGGAACCGAGACGATGACGGAACGGGTCCTGGACGGCCCGAAGGTGACGCGCGACCGGATCGTCTTCTCCTTCCCCGACCAGGATCGCACCCTGGCTGCGGTGCGGCTCTACCAGGAGGTGTCCCGTCCTCGGAGCGGTCCGGAGATGACCTACGACGCCGGCGAGGGGGTCTGGAAGGTGGAGTTCCCACGTCCGGATGCCGCGCGGATGGAATACCTGATCGAGATCGCGCATCCCGACGGTTCCACGGAGATGGTGACCGATCCGACCAACCCGCTCAGGGCGGCAGGTCCGTTCGGCGACAAATCGGTCGTGGAGATGGACGGCTACTCGGCCCCCGACTGGCTCGAACATCCGCGCGCCGGGACGAGCAGGAACATCGAGGTGCGATGCAGACCTGCCGGGCGTCGCCTCCCAGCGATCATCTGGGATCCGGAAGGCTTAGAACCGGACGAGCCGGCACCCCTGCTGATCGTCCACGATGGGCCCGAGTACGCAGGGTTGTCGTCGCTTACGCGGTTCCTCCAATGGTGTATCGATTCGGGAGCGCTCCCGGCACACCGCGCCGCTCTTCTTCCTCCCGTCGAACGCGACCAGATGTATTCGGCGAGTGCGTCGTACGCCCGGTCCCTGACGCACGAGATCGTGCCGGACATCCTCGCTGCCGCCCCCATCTCTCCGGGGAGGAACATGCGCATCGGCATGGGCGCGAGCCTCGGTGCTCTTGCGATGCTGCACGCTCACCGCAAGAACCCGGCCACCTTCGGGGGTCTTTTCCTCCAGTCCGGATCCTATTTCCGCATGCGTTTCGACAAGCAGGAATCGGGATTCGTGAGGTTCCGCCGGATCAGCAGGTTCGTTGGAGAAGTGCTTACGACCCAAGAATGGGCACATCCCATCCCGGTCATGATGACATGCGGTTCGATCGAGGAGAACCTCGCCAACAACCGGGCGGTGGCCCATGCTTTACGGAAGCAGGGCTACGACGTGACCTTCTACAAGAATCCGGACGGACACAACTGGATCGGCTGGCGTGACACGTTCGAGCCGCATCTACGTGAACACCTCGCGAGGTTGTGGACATGAGGAGGGACCACCTTTCGCTCTATTCACCGGCTATCGGCGCGGACGGCGGGCTCATCGCTTATGGCAGTTACGGGCGTCCCCTTCTGGTGTTCCCCTCCGAACAGGGGAAGTGCTTCGATTACGAGAACAACGGGATGATCGGAGCCATCTCGCACCTGATCGACGAGGGTCGGGTGAA
>JBKHYB010000046.1:0-8420 GCA_046565725.1 Actinomycetota bacterium | reverse complement strand
GCCGGGTCGCTGTCCTGGGTGCCGCGCTGATCGTGATGTTCCTGTTCGGCCGGATGACGGCCGGCGGCGGTGACGATGCCGCTCTCAAGGAGGCCCGCGATCGGATCGCCACCCTCCAAGAGAGCAACGCCTCGCTGCAGGGCGAGCTCGAAGCGACGCAGACGTAGCTCGACCAGGCTCAGACCGAGCTGGCAGCGGCAGCTACCGCTCCCGAGACGACGGCCACCGAGGAAACCGCGAGCGACGCCGAGATCACCGGCGAGATCTACGTCGTCAGGTCCGGCGACACGCTGACGACGATCGCCGAACGTTTCTACGACGACGCTTCGCTCGACGACTACCTCGCCGAGGTCAACAACATCACCGATCCGACGGCGCTCCACGTCGGTCAGGAACTGATCATCCCGGACAACCCGCCGGGGCAGTAGTCGCCCTGTCGACGCTCCCCTTCGAGGGGTACGGTCGACGGTGTGGACGGCTACGAGATCATCGAACACACGGCAGACGTCGGCATCTCCGCGCGCGCTCGTGATGTAGGCGCTGCCTTCCGGCAAACGACACTGGGCCTGCTGGACGTCATGGGGGCGCGCTGCGACGAGGACGGGCGGGGCGAGCAGGTGGCTGTCGAACTGGAGGCGGGCGATCTCGAAGGTCTGCTGATCGACTGGCTCAACGAGGTGATCTGGGTCCAGGAATCCCACGGCGGACGCATCTCGGACGTTGGCACCGCCGTCGACGAGAAGGCGACGCGTCTCAACGCCACGCTCAAGGTGCACGACGGCGCTCCCCCGCCCGACGGCACGGCGGTTAAAGCGGCCACGTTCCACCAGATACGTGTCGCCGAAGAGGGGCCGGAGGTTTCCGTGCGGGTATACCTCGACGTATGACTACAGACAGGACCCAACAGCGCGCGCTTTCGGTGGCTCGAAAGCTGGCGGAAGAGATGGCAGCCGGCGGCGCACGAGCCGTCTACCTAACAGGCTCTTGGGCCAGGGGCGACGCTCACTCCGAGAGCGATCTGGACATCCGGGTGATCGGGCCGGAGTCGCCCAAGGAACTCTTCCGGTCGGACGGCTTCCTCGTATCTTGCGAATGGCAGGACGAACAGCAGCACCGCAAGGCACTGGACGATGTCGAAGAGGTCGGGAGCGTCGTGCCGGGGTGGCGCAGCGCCGTGCTCTTGCACGACCCCGACGGGATCGCTGCGTCGATCAAGACCGAGGCGGAGCGCTGGTCGTGGGAACGGGTCGAGGACGACATCGACCCGTTCGTGGCCGGCCAGATGACCAAGTACGCCGAGGAGGTCCACTCCCTGATCGGCAACATCGACCAGGGTTTGCGCACGGGGGCCGCGATCGAGCGCAGCATGATCGTCGCCGGGCTGGCGCCGGCACTCTCGGTTCACCTGAGGATCCTGTACGAGACCGAGAAAGAGCTCTGGGATCTCGTGGGCGAGCAGATGGGAGACGGCTGGTCGGACCTCCAGGCCCAGGCACTGGGGGAACACGACGAAGACTTCGTCACGAGTTGCACCGCCGCCCTCAAGCTTTTCCGTTCCGCGGCGCAACACACGATCGACTGCGCAGACAAGCGGCAACGAGAGGTGATCGATCACGCTTGCGAGATCGCTGCCGAAGCGGTGTCGAAGCTGGAGAGCAAGGATTGATCGAACCGAAGCAGATCTCGAACAACCTGTGGGAGATCCCCTTCGGCTCCGTAGGCGGGATGCGCATCCCTGCCCACGTCTTTGCGTCGCCTTCCCTCATGAGCAAAGCCCTCGAAGACAGGGCCGTCGAACAGATCGCCAACGTCGCGACGCTTCCCGGAGTGATGGCAGCGGTAGCGATGCCGGACATCCACTGGGGATACGGCTTCCCCATAGGAGGGGTAGCCGCGACGGAAGGTGTGACCGGCGCGATCTCGCCGGGTGGGGTTGGGTTCGACATCGGTTGCGGTGTTCGCTTGCTGCGCAGCGAGCTCCATTGGAACGACGTGCGCCACCGTCTGAGCGAGCTCGTGCGCAGACTCGGTCAGGAAACACCGAAAGGGGTCGGCGGGAAGGGCCGTCTGCCCCTGCGCGGCAACGACCTCGAAGGCGTGATGCGCGAAGGCGCACGAGCGATGGTCGCCCGCGGCATCGGTTCCGAACGCGATCTGGAACTCTGCGAAGACGACGGGGCACTTACGGGAGCCGACCCATCGCGCGTGAGCGACCGGGCGAAGGAGCGCGGCGGTTCGCAGCTCGGGAGCCTCGGTTCGGGCAACCACTTCCTCGAGGTCCAGGTGATCGACGAGATCAGGGATGCGGAGGCCGCGCGGGTGATGGGCCTTCAAGAGGGCATGGTCTGCGTGATGATCCACTCCGGTTCGCGCGGGATCGGGCATCAGGTCTGCAGCGATCACGTGAAGGTCTTCGATCGCAAGATGAAAGAGGTCGGCATCGACGTCCCGGACCGGCAACTGGCGTGTCTGCCGCTCGACCGACCCGAAGCCGAGGCTTATCTCGGGGCCATGGATGCGGCCGGGAACTTCGCCAAGGCCAACCGGCACATGCTCGCCGACGCGGTGCGGGCCGCCTTCGCAGCGACCTTCGGTGAAGGCACCGCTCTCGAGCTCGTCTACGACATCTCTCACAACCTCGCCAAGATGGAAGACCACGAGATCGAAGGCTCGATGCGGAGGGTCTGCGTCCACCGGAAGGGAGCGACCCGAGCCTTCGGCCCCCGGCACCCCGAGCTGCCCGAGAGATACGCGGACATCGGTCAACCCGTACTCGTACCGGGATCGATGGGGACGGCTTCGTTCGTACTGGTCGGCAGGAGCGACTCTCCCATGCAGGCCTTCGCATCTTCCTGCCACGGCGCGGGCCGAGCGATGTCGAGGACCAAAGCCAAGAAGCAGCTTTCCGGTCACGAACTTAAGAAGCAACTCGCCGACCGGGGCATCATCATCTCGGCCGGCAAGACCTCGGCCCTGTCCGAAGAAGCGCCCTTCGCGTACAAAGACGTCTCCGAGGTGGTCGAGACCTGCGAGTCCGCCGGCCTCACCAACATCGTGGCCCGCCTCCGCCCCGTAGGAGTCATCAAAGGCTAGTTTCCTAACAAGTTTTGACCCCCCTATAGGGGACTTTCTTGGCGCGGATCCTGACGAGACCCGGACAGGAGCACCGAGCCGAGCGGCGAAAGCTAGACCCATGAAGAAGTGGGGTGCGCTTATCGCGCTGTCCGGCCTGCTGCTCTCTGCCACGAGGACGTCCGCCGCGGCCCCCGAGGCTTGCAGCGGCAAAGGACCGGCGACCGAGCAGACGTTCTCGGGCACCTTCGACGAGTCGCTCGAGGGGTCGCACGTACTGATCGGTTTCGACGTGCCCGAAGGGACGACCGAGATCTGGCTGCGGATCTGCTACGACCAGCCCCCCACCCCGGCCTCATCACAGATAAAGCACACCTTGGATCTAGGCCTTTACGAACCAACGGGCGACGGCCTCTACGACACCGAGGAGTTCCGGGGTTGGGGAGGATCCAGCCGCCCGACGGTGCACATCTCGCCCGACGACTCGACGGTCGGGTACCTGCCGGGTCCCATCCCTGCCGGTCGATGGGCCGCCGAGATCGGAGTTGCGGCGGTGGCAGGGCTTGCCGAGGGAGATCCCGACGGGGCGGTGGCCTGGAGACTCGAGGTCGCTCACACGAGTGATCCCGCCGACGCAGACCAGCCGTGGCAACCGGCGCCTTACGACGAAACCCCGGCCCGCACGCAAGCGGGTTGGTACATGGGCGACTTCCATGTGCACGCCGAGCACTCGAATCCCAACGATGCACCCATGAAGGAGGTGTTCGATCACGCCTTCGGGCCTCATCCGGCGGGGGCGGGCCTCGACTTCATCACGCTCAGTGATTACGTCACCACCCGTCACTGGCAGGAGATCGGACGCTTCCAGCATCTCTATCCCGGGAAGCTGATCGCCAGGAGCGCCGAGGTGATCACATACCGCGGCCACATCAACAATCACGGCTCGGCCACGTACGTCGATCACCGCACCGGTCCGATCTACGAGTTGCAAGGGAACGAACTCGTGCCTATCCGGGAAGCGCAGCCCGCCAGCCGCATCATCGACGACATCCGCGCTGCCGGCGGCTACGCGCAGATCAATCACCCCACCACCTTTCCCGCTGCCGTGCCGGGCTTCTCGAATCTCTGTCGAGGTTGTTCCTGGGAGTACAGCGACGAAGAGACCGACTGGAGCAAGGTCGACTCGATCGAGATAACCACCGGGCCTGGAGGTACCTCGGAACCGCGTCAGCACGAGCTCGGCCCGAACCCGTTCTCGCCCCTCGCTATCAGGTGGTGGGACGACCTACTGAACCGCGGCTACGACATCACTGCGGTTGGCTCGAGCGATTCCCATAACGCAGGCGGAGGCAACGGCATAACGCAATCACCGATCGGCGAAGGCACGACCGTCGTGTACGCGGAGGAACTCTCCGAGGAGGGCATCCAGCGAGCGGTCGAACAGGGGCACGCTTACGTGAAGTTCTTCTCCCCCCAGGGTCCGGACCTCAGGTTCGAAGCGGTTGCGGGTGAATCTCCGGGCAAAGGGAAGGGCAAGGGGCGCCCCAAAGCGATCATGGGAGATTCGCTCCGCACGTCATCCGCGACGTTCGAGGCGAAGGTGCTCGGTGGAGGGCCCAACCCAGAGCCGCGCACGCTGATCGTGATGCGGAACGGCGCGCCCTACCTGGCGGTTCCGGTGACCTCGGCCGACTTCACCTACACCTTCAGCGTGGACGAGCCGGGCATCTACCGGCTCCAACTCCAGAGGCTCTCCGCGATCGAGGCCCTCACCAACCCCATAACCCTGTTTCCTAACAAGAATTGACCCCCCTATAGGGGATGTTCTTGGCGCGGAATCCGGCTCACGAGCTTCGAGATCCGCGCCGGGCATCACACGACAGGTCAGTGGCGCTGGCAGCGGGGGCAGTATGTGGTGCCGCGGCCCCCGAGCACGATCTTTCTCAGGGGCGTCCCACATCGAGGACACGGCCGGCCGCCTTGGCCGTAGGCAACGAGGAAGCCCGCGTTGCGTCCGGACTCCCCGTTGACCATCTGGTAATCGCGAAAGGTAGTGCCTTCACGTTCGATCGCGCCTGCGATCACCTCTCGGATCGCCGAGTGCAGGGCGAGGGCCCTCTCGCGGCCCACTCGTCGCGACGCCGGATGGATCCGAGCGAGCCAAAGAGCTTCGTCGGCATAGATGTTCCCCACCCCCGCGACCGGTCGCTGCGAGAGCAGGAACGGTTTGACGGGAGAACCGGTTCTCCGAAGCGCCTCGACGAAGCCCTCGGGATCGAACTCCGAAGAGAGAGGTTCCGGGCCGAGATCGGCAAGCGTCGGCAACAGCGAGTAGTCACCCTTGTCGACGACCGCCAGCCTGCCGAAACGTCGAACGTCTCGGAAGGAAAGCGCGCGTCCGTCATCGAGGAAGAGGTTCGCGCGAACGTAAGGATCGTCCTCTAGATCGAAGCGGAACGCTCCCGTCATCCCCAGATGCATGATCAGTTCCAGACCTTCGTCCAACGGTGCGACGAGGAACTTGCCGCGGCGCCCGACGTGATCGATAGTCCGCCCCACGGCCCGGCCCACGTCGAGGAACTCACGCGGCATCGCCGCAATCGGGTCGTACCAGACGTCGGTGATCCGCCGGCCCCTGAGCTCCGGATCCAGTTGACGACGCACCGACTCAACCTCAGGTAACTCGGGCATGGGTCAAGCCTAAGAGGGAACGACGCCGAACCTGATCAGGTCACCGAGGATCTGGATCCGAGAGCTTTCTCCACCCACGCCACCAACTCGCTAGCCGTGAAAGGTTTCGCGAGGAAACGGGGGCCACCTTCTTCGTCGTCGGGGCCGAGAACCGCGTCTGCGTAGCCCGACATGAACGCAACCTTCACCTCGGGATGGTCGCCCTTCACGCGGTCGGCGAGGTCTCGGCCCGACATCTGGGGCATCACCACGTCGGTCAGCAGCAGGTCGGGCACACTCCCTCCTTCGATGGACGTCAGCGCGGCCTGGGGTGTACTCGCGACCGTGACCGCGTAGCCTTCGCGCTCGAGGATGCGCTGCGCGAGCAGCGCGATCGCGGGTTCATCTTCCGCTATCAGTACCGTGAACCCCTCCCCCGAGCGCGTCGTGCCGCCTGCCTCCTCCTCGACGCTCGGTATCGGTTTGCCGGTCGAGCCTTCGACCGTGGGGAGGTAGACCCTGAACGACGCCCCGGCGCCCGGCTCCGATTCCACGACCACCCGTCCACCGGCTTGATGGACGATCCCATGGACCGTAGCCAGACCCAGCCCCGTCCCCGATCCCCTTGCCTTCGTGGTGAAGAACGGCTCGAAGATGCGCTCCCGATCGGCCTGCGGTATCCCCATCCCTTCGTCCGAGATGGCTATCTCGACATAGAGGCCGGGCGGGATCTCGTATCGAAGAACATCGTCCTCGGTGAGGAACACGGTTGAAGTTTCGATCTTCAGGTCTCCACCCGATTCCATCGCATCGCGCGCGTTCACAACGAGATTCATAACGACCTGTTCGATCCGGCCTGGATCGACCTCAACGGCGGGCAACCCAGGGGCGAGAGCAACGTCCAGAGCGATGGACTCGGTAAGTGCACCCCGCACGAGCCCCAACATGTCTGAGATCAGCTCGTTGATGTCGACGATCTGAGGCTGAGCATCCCCCCGACGAGAGAAGCTAAGCAGCTGCCGGACGAGGTTCGCGCCCTTGTCCGAAGCCTTGATCACCTGAGCTAGGTCGCTTCTTATCTCCGGCTGTTGAGAAGACTCCATCGCGAAGTCCGCGTAGTTGCGAATGACGGCCAGGATGTTGTTGAAGTCGTGCGCCACTCCGCCCGCCAGTTCGCCTATCGCTTGCAACTTCTTGGCCTCACGCGTCTGTAGTTCCGCTCGGCGTCGGTCGGTCGAGTCGGTAGAGAGAGCGACGGTTCCAACCACTTGACCCATGTGGTCGGTGAGCGGTTCCACGAACGTCACCCAGAGGCGCCCGTCCCACTCCATCTCGTAGCTTCCCGATTCGCCCTCGAGGGCCGACAGGTGCACCCGTATCGGTTCGAACGTCGGATCATCCGTGTCGAAGTATTCGAACAACGTGCGTCCAACGAACGACACCTCCTCGGCACCGAGCAACTCCAAGCCCTTCCCCTTGTTCGACGTCGGCCGGAGCTCGCGGTCGCAGGTCCAAAGGATCGCCGGCATCTGTGATGTCACCAGGTCGAGGTGTTGCTGCTTGCTGCTCAACTCTTCGAGCATCGCTTGGCGCTCGAGGTTGTGACGTTCCTCCGACTCCAGCCTCTCCACGATCGCCGCTTCCCGTTGACTAGCCAGAGATACGTTGTCGCCCAAGACCATCAGCGCCTTGTACATACCCGCGAACGGCAGTAGCAAGATCAGGGCTAAGGTCCACGACTCGTCGAAGACCGCCACCGCCAGCACCGCGATCAACCCCATGCTGATCTCAAAGAAGAACTCCGCCGTATAGCTGGTAGCGGCCAAAGACTTGAGTCGTCCAACTCCCGCGAAGTAGCGAACGAACAGATTCAAGGTCGCGTTCGCCAGAAGGAACCCCACCACGGCCCCGATGGCGCCGGCCAGATAATCGGATCCGTACACGGCAGGGGCTTGATCCAAACGGTCGCCGTAGAGGAATTCTCCAAAAGCGTTGCCCGCCGTGAACGACAGCCAGACCTGTCCGATGTTGTAGATGAGTTTCTTGAACGGTTTGCGACCCCTGATCTCGCCGAACAACCACAGGGACCCCTGCACGATCAACGAGATCGGGAGGCCGTAGAGGAAGAGGACCACAAGGCCGAACGTGCTCGACATCGAGATCTCGATCTGCTGATGTCCCATCGGGAAGCGGATCGGGAAGAACTCGGCAATGAATCCGGCGAAGATCAGCCCCGCCAGGATGGGAAGCGGGTCGATATTCAGGGGCCGCGTGACGATCGCTATCCCAAGGCAGGCTGCCCCTGCTGTGAAGATGGTCGCCACATAGAGATCGAGCGCGCGCGGACGTGGAACACCCGTCTCGTCTCGCTCCAAAACGCCACCTCCGCTGTTCCCAACGCCCACCGTCATGCTCCATGCTGCCGAAGGCCCGCCGACAAAGCAATACCCGGCGCCCGTCCGGCCGGACTATCTTCATGGGATGGCACAGCACGAGATCGATCCAGACCAACGACCCTACGCGCCGGACAAGCTGGACCTGAAGCCTGACGTGGGGGCCGAGGGATTCTTCGCCGTCGACATGAGGGCCGGGAGGGTGATCGCCGTCGAGGATTTCCCCGAGGCTCGTAAGCCCGCGTGGAAACTCACCGTCGATTTCGGGCCGGTTGTCGGACACCT
>JBKHYB010000045.1:0-8437 GCA_046565725.1 Actinomycetota bacterium | reverse complement strand
GACCGAGGACCTGGACGCGCCGAGGAAGCAGCGTCACACCGCTCGCCGTGTCTGGCAGCGACTACTGGAAGAGGAGGGCGCGGTGGTGGCCGAGTCCAGCGTGCGCAACCTCGTCGCCGTGCTCCAGGTAGGGACCACTGGAGTTGGGATCGAAGCGCAGGTCCACGTACTTGGCGCCCAGCGGCGTCTTGAGCGAGATGACGGCTTCGGCATCCTGCGGAACCTTGTAGTGCTCCTCGATCTTCAAGGTGAGGCGAGCTTGGCGATCGACCAGATCGATGCCGGCCACCTCTCCTACCTTGACCCCTCTGATGCGGACGTCGAGTCCTGTCTTCATCTGCTGACCGGCGCGCGGCAGCGTGGCCGACACCAGATAGGTGTCGTCGTAGCCCCCATAGGCCCACTTCACGCTCGTGAAGACCCCGGCCCCCAGAACGGCCAGGATCATCGATCCGATAACGATGTATGCGAGTTTGCGGATCATCCTGCGATGCTCACTGTGTCTTCGCCACCCCACATCAATAACGACAGGAACAGGTTCAGGATCACGACCACCACGATCGACATCCGGATCGCCTTACCGGTGGCAACACCCACACCCGCAGGACCGCCCGAAGCGTTGTAGCCGTAGTAGCAGTGGATCAGAGTGACCACCACCGCGAAGCAGATCGCCTTGATCAGGCTGTAGAAGATGTCGATCGGCGGGAGGAACAGCTGGAAGTAGTGCGTGTAGGTACCCGACGACAGTTGGAAGAACTTCGTCACGATCGCCTGCGTGGCGAGGAACGAAGAGAACAGTGCGGCCAGGTACAGAGGGATCATGGTCAGGAGCGCCGCCCAGATGCGCGTGGCGACCATGTAGATCAGTGAAGGGATCGCCATCACCTCGAGAGCGTCGATCTCTTCGGAGATGCGTGCTGCGCCGAGCTGAGCGGTGTAACCGGCACCGACCTGTGCGGCCAGAGCTATCCCGGCGATGAGAGGTGTGATCTCGCGGGTGTTCGCCCACGACGAGACCAGTCCGACGAAGGCTTCGGCGCCGATCTGCTGCAGCCCCTGGAAGCCTTCGAGACCGACCTGCGTGCCGGTGAAGAAGCTCATCGAGAAGATCACGAAGAACATGCCCGCACCCAGGATGATGGCGCCGACCCCGACGGTGATGTCGGCGATCAGGTCGAGGATCACCCCGCGGTAGTGAAGTCCACGCGGCAGCGAACGAAGCGCTTTCCCGTAGAAGCGCGCCTGGCCGGCCATCTCCTCGAAGGGAGCGGCTCCACGGCGTATCACTCGCTGCGCTACTGCCAAGTCGTATCTCCTAGAGCTTCTGAGGGACGAAGTTGAAGTACAGGGCCGTCAGGATGAAGTTGACGAAGAACAGCAAGAGGAAGGTGATCACGACCGCTTGGTTGACGGCGTCACCCACGCCCTTCGGGCCTCCCCTGACGAAGTAGCCCTTGTAGCAAGCGACCATCCCGGCGAGGAAACCGAAGAGCGCTGCCTTGATCAGCGCCATCCAGAGATCCCACAACTGGGACAGCTCGTTGAACGAAGAGAAGTAGCTGGACGTCGTCACGTCCTGGACCACGTGGGCGAAGAACCAGCCTCCGGCGATCCCTGCGATCGAGACGATCGCGTCGAGCATGACGGCGACGAGGGCCGCTGCGATCAGGCGGGGCATGATCAAGCGGTGGATCGGGTCGATGCCCAGCACCTGCATGGCGTCGATCTCGTCGCGGATGCGGCGGGAGCCCAGATCGGCGCACATGGCCGAGCCCCCCGCGCCGGCGATCAGCAGGGCGGTGGCGACCGGGGCTTCCTCGCGCACGACCGCCAGGACCATGGCCGCCCCCATGTGGGCCTCGGATCCGAGTTCGCGCAGGAACGAGCCGACGTGCAGCGAGATGATCATCCCGAACGGGATCGACACGAGGATGACCGGAACCGTGGTGACCTTGATCAGGAACCAGACCTGTTCGAGGAACTCACCCATGGGCCAGGGCCGGCGGAAGAGGACGTGCAGCGACTCCAGGCCGATCGAGAACATCTTCCCGATCTCCTGAAGGAAACTAGACGTCTTCCGCCCTAAGGCGACCTGTCTGGTAGCTATCTCAAACCCCCCGGCTTGATCCCCAACCGGGCGTTCCGCCCGTCTGGGGACTACCCTTGCCAATGCTGAGAGAAACCGGAAACGGGATGAAAAAACCACCCACGGCGACGTTGCCGCTACTCCCGGTACTCTTCGGTTGTTCGCTCTCCTGTGCCGCGTTCCTCCTACGCAATCCTCGTTACGCGAGGCTCTTAGAGGAATAGTCCTAACGGGTCATCCACCGGGTGGTTCTCTAGCGGTACTTCGCCCGCTTTCGCGGCACTTGTCCGATTCAAACGAGTCCCATCTGAGACGCGATCACCCTCTGATGGATCTCCGCGGTTCCCTCGACGATCGGGAAGTACCGAGCATCTCGGTAGAGGCGCTCGATCTTGGAACCCCTGACGTATCCGGACCCCCCGAACACGCGGACGGCGGTATCGACCGCCGTGAGGGCGGCCTCTCCGGCCAGGTACTTGGCTATCGATACCTCTCTTATAGGGGTCCTCGCCTGGTCGAAGAGCCAGGCCGCTCGGTAGACGGCCAGCCGCGCTGCCTCGACCTCCGCCAGCGCCCTGGCCAGAGGGAACGAGACCCCCTGGTTGACTCCGATCGGTCTCCCGAAGGCAACCCGTTCCTTGGCATAAGCCGTCGCCAGGTCGATCGCCTCGAGCGCCGTCCCGATGGCCCCCCCGGAGACCACGACCCGGCCGATGCCCAGGGTTTCCATCACCTTCTTCCACGCCCCCGTGGGGCCACCGAGGCAAGCCTCTTGTGGGACCCGAACGCCGTCGAGGGCGACCTCGCCGATCTCCGAGGAGAGATGCCCCATCTTGCCGAGCCTGGTGACCTCGACCTGGGGGTCGGGGAGGTCCACCACGAACATCGCCATCCCCTCGGAGCCCGCTTCGGGGTCCGTGTAGGCGACGACGATCATGAAGTGGGCGATCGTGGCGTTCGTGATGTAGGTCTTGCGTCCCGTGATCACCCAGTCGTCGCCGTCCCTCACGGCTCGTGTCCTGATCGAACGGACATCGCTACCGGCGTCCGGCTCGGTGAGAGCGAAGGCGCTGACCACCTCTCCCGCCAGGGCCGGCACCAGGTAGCGCTGCTGTTGCTCTTCGGTGCCGAATGCATGGATCGGGTACGTCCCCAGGTGACTGGACACGCTGATCGCCGCGGCCAGTCCCGAGCACACCCTCGCCATCTCCTCGCGCAGGATCGTCTCGGCCAGCACGGTGGCGCCTTGGCCCCCGACGCTCTCCGGGTAGCGGATCCCGAGGAAACCGGCCTTTCCGGCGGCGCGGAACAGTTCCACGGGTGTCCGCTCGGCCGCTTCGGCTTCCTCGACGTAAGGTCCCAGCACGCCGTGGGCGAAGTCGCGGGCCGCGCTGCGGAACGCTTCGAGGTCATCTCCGAGGTCGAAATCCATGACGCCCGATTGTGCCTTAGATCGGCGTCGCCCATGAGGGCCGCGGAACCTCTGAAAGCGTGTAGTAAGGGGGGATGGAGGTGCTCGTAAGCGATCGGTCCGCCCGGGGGAAGCTCAGGCTGCATGGTGAGCAAGACCTGTGGTTCCTCCACCAGATCCTCACCCACTCGTTCGAGGACATGGAGATCGGCGACGCTAGGGAAGCGGCGCTGCTCACCGCCCACGGGCGGATGGTCGCCTATCTCGAAGCGCTGCGAACCGCCGACGGGGTGCTGGTGCATTTCGAGGAGGACCTGATCGACGTCCTGCCCGAAGCCCTTAGGCGCTACGTGTTCGCCACCCGGGTCGAGATCGATGATGTCGGCTCCGAGATGGGCCTGGTGCTGGTGGTCGGCGAGGGCTGGCCCGATCTCGTTGCAGACGCGGCCCCCGCCGCGCTGGCCCAACCCACGCATGGTTACGGGGTCCCCGCCGCTTACCTGTGGATCCCCGCCGCCGCAACGGCCGAGACCCTCGAAGCGCTCGTGGGCGCAGGGGGCCTTCCCGCAACCGAGGAGGAACTCGAGCGGGTGCGGGTCGAGAACGCAGTCGCTCGTTGGGGCAAAGAGATGGATCAGAAGACGATCCCTCAGGAGGCCGGCATCGATCGGTACGCGGTCCACTTCACCAAGGGGTGCTACGTCGGCCAGGAAGCAATGGCGAAGATCCATTTCCGCGGGAAGGTGAACCGCCGCCTCGCGCGGCTGGAAGGCGAGGGCTTGGTCGAAGGGGCCGACGTCATCTCCGGCGAGCAGAAGGTGGGTACGGTCACGAGCGTGAGTGATGGGCGGGCGTTGGCGATCGTGCGCTACACGATCGAACCGGGGGACACCGTTTCGGTCAACGAAAAGGAAGCGAGGGTGACCGCGTGAGCCACCATTACGAAGGCGACGATCTGATCGTTCGCAAGATCGAGGTCGGAGACCTGGAGAACAACGTCTACGTCCTCGAATGTCCGGAGACGCACCAGGCGTTGCTCATCGACGGTTGCTTCGAGGCCGACGAGATCATCTCGGGATGTGAGGGGGCCGAGATCGTCGCGATCGTCCAGACCCACGGACACTTCGATCACGTCCAGGCCCTGCCCGACCTGAAGGAACGCCTCGGGGTCCCGGTGTACGCCCATCCGGGTGACGACTATCCGGTTCCGATCGACAAGGAACTCGTGGACGGCGATGTGATCGCTTATGGCAACCGGGAGGCGAAGGTCTTCCATACCCCTGGCCACACGCCCGGTGGTGTCTGTCTGTTGACCGGTAAGCACCTGATCTCCGGTGACACCCTGTTCCCCGGGGGGCCGGGCAACACGTGGGAGGACGCGGAGGCTTTCGCAACGATCATCGAGTCGATCCGCAGCAAGCTGTTTACGCTGCCCGACGAGACCGTCGTGTATCCGGGCCACGGCAAGGACACCACGATCGGGAACGAGAAGCCCCACCTTGAGGAGTGGATCGACCGGGGATGGTGATCATCCAGCACCCACAGGAGCCCAACGACAAGGAGCCCGGCAAGTCATCGGGCCTCATCACCTTCGGGGGCAGGCGCGACGGCGGTAAGGGATACCTCGCTCAGTCGCAACGGGTGGGACCGGGCGTCGTCTTGCTGCACCAGTGGTACGGCCTACAGCCGTCTTTCCAGCGGATGGCCGACCGGCTGCGCGACGAGGGCTTCACCGTCCTGGTGCCCGATCTGTTCGACGGGTTCGTCGCCGCCGACGATGCAGAGGCAGAGGCCAAGGCGGCCGAGGTCGAGTCCGACCCCGAAGCGGTTCTGCGTCGGGTCGAGGGGGCCGCGCGCTTCCTGACCGACAACTGGCACCCTCGCGTCGGTCTGATCGGCCACTCGTTCGGTGCGTACTTCGGAGCACAACTAGCTCAGCGTTTCCCGCTCGAAGCGGTTGTCCTCTATTACGGGTACGCCGGCATACCGGATCCCGGGGGATGGACGGCTCCGGTCCTCGTCCATCTCGCCGAGACCGACCCCTTCGTCGAGGATGAAGACGTAGTTGAGGTGTCGACGGCTCTGGACCAAGCAGGCGTCGAGCACGAGTGGCATACCTATCCCGGGACCGGCCACTCGTTCGCCAACGAAGACGTTGCTGCTTACGACCAAGAAGCCGCCGAACTCGCCCACGAGCGCACCGTGGAGTTCCTTCACCACCACCTCGCCTGAGTCCGGCCATGTAAAGCAAGCGAAGCGCGACGATGCTTGGTATGCACGACCATCGTTCGTTGCGCCTCGCGGGTCTCCTAGGAACGGCTATAGCGCTTTCGTTGCTGTGGGTCGCGGCTGCATTCATGCCCCGCGATGTCCCGTTCGCCCCTTCTTCGCTCGCCGATGCGATCATCCGCGCGACCCCAGGAGCCATCTCTACCTTCTTCATCGACCTGCTTCAGGGAGGGGCGATCAAGCTGCTTGCGGTCGGCGTGATGATCGCCACCCTGGCACTCGGGTCCTTCGGTCTGGCGTGGACCGCACGCGGCGGCCGGCCACGCCCCTGGGCTACCGGGGTTGCCTTGGCGCTCCTGGCGGCGTTAGCGATAGTCGTGGGTCCGGGCAATGACGAGGATCCCCTGCGGATGGTCGTCGTGTTGGGGGCCGCGGGAGCGGCCTATGCCCTCACCGCCGGATGGATATCCGGCCGGACCCGGGGAAGCGACCCCGAGAGCTTCGATATCGAGCGCCGGAACGCCCTGCGCCTGGGCATCGGTTCGGCGGTGGCGATCGCGGCCGGAGGGGGAGCACTCGGGTGGTTCGCGAAGCGGTTCTCCGGACCCGATACGGATGTTGCGCTGGCCGCCCCAGCCGTTGAGGCTTCGATCGGACCGCGCGACGCGTTCCCCGATATCCCGGGGCTCACGCCGGAGGTCACGACCGCCGGAGATCACTACGTGGTCGACATCAACTTCGTTCAGCCGTCGGTGTCTGTCGATGGTTGGAGTCTGAAGGTCACCGGACTCGTCGAGTCGCCTCTGGAAGTTGACTTCTTCGAACTACAGAGGAGGTTCCCGATAGTCGAGGAGTACTCGGTGCTGAGCTGCATCAGCAACGAGGTCGGTGGTGATCTCGTCGGTCATTCGCTCTGGGGCGGCATCCGCCTGGCCGATCTCCTCCAAGCCGCCGGGGTTCGAGATGGGGCTGTCGACGTCGTGCTTCACGCCGATGACGGTTACACGGACTCGATCCCCCTTGCAACGGCGATGCATCCATCGGTGCTGGTCGCGATCTCACAGAACCGGGAGCCGTTGACGCAGGAGCACGGCTTCCCGTGCAGGTTGCGGGTGCCGATGATCTACGGGATGAAGAACGTCAAGTGGTTGCGCGAGATAGAGGTCGTCGATCACGACTACCGCGGTTACTGGATGCAACGCGGGTGGTCGGACGAAGCCATCGTTCGGACGCAGTCGCGGATCGACGTTGCCGGCGACGAGCGACGGGCGAAGGTGGGGGTTCCGACCTGGATAGCCGGTGTGGCGTGGGCGGGAGGCCGAGGTATAGCGAAGGTCGAGGTGTCGCTCGACGGGGGCCGGACATGGGCCGAGGCGATGCTCAAGGACCCCATCGGACCCCATTCGTGGAGGCAGTGGGCATTCCGATGGGAGCCCGACCGTCGTGGGACCTTCGATGTGGCGTGTCGGGCGACCGACGGCGAAGGAGCCGTCCAGACGAGCGAAGAAGCTCCACCACATCCGGCAGGGGCGACCGGGTGGCACCACGTCTCCGTGAAGGTCGGTTGAGCCCTCCGCCTCAGACCCCTTAGGGTCGGGCGGTCATGATCCGATCCAACTTCCGCGGACGACGCCGCGCCGAGAAGAGATTGCGTGCCGGTCTGTGGCTGCTCGCCGCGGCCGCGGCCTTCCCTGGCGCATGGGCGCTTCTGTGGCCGCGCTCGTTCTTCACGGATTTCCCGGGGCTGGGATTGGCGTGGGTGGTGGCCCAGCCCCCTTTCAATAAACATCTGATCACCGACGTGGGCGCCTTCTACCTCGGCTTCGCTGTGATGTTCGCCTTCGCCGCGGTGCGGATGAAGAGGACGCTGACCGTCGGGTTGCTGGTCGGATGGCTGGTGTTCTCACTCCCGCACCTGATCTTCCACCTCGGCGCTTCCGATGGGCTCTCCGGGACGGACAGGATCGTGCAGTGGGCCGTTCTAGGGCTGACGGTCGCCATCCCTCTCTACCTGTTGACGTCCGTTCGCAAGGCGGATCGCCACTCCCTCTAGCGGGGTTCGAAGTGGATCAGCACGTCCCCCAGTTCGGGGAAGCGGGCATGGAGCGCGTTCTCGATCCGTTCAGAGGCATCGTGCATCCTCGATAGAGCGAGGTCGGCCCGGCCGGTCACGTGGGCGACCACCGCGAGCGTGGAGCCGGTGCGGGTCACGATCACCTCGTGACAGTCGAGGACGTCAGGCTCGGCGATCGCGATCTTCTGAACCGCTTCCACGACATCCGAGCGTCCTTCGGTGACGTCCTCGGCGAACTCCGTCGTCTCCAGAGGTTCTATGTGGGCGTCCACCCGCACCTCCGGTCCCAGTTCCTCGACGATCTCGGACTCGATGCGGTCGGCTACGTCGTGCGCGTACTTGAGCGATGCGGACGGGGTCACCTTGGCATGCAAGGTCACGTGCAACCTCCGGTGACCTTCATCGTCGAACGCGTGGACGGAGATGTTGTGGATCTCGTGGACGTCCTCGAGGCGGCTGGCGGCCGCCTGGACGCGTTCCACCAGGCCGCTGTGCCCGGTCTCGGGTTCCACATGCACGACCACGTCCGTGCCGGGAACGGCTCGTTCGATCTCTTTCTCCACCCTTTCCGCGATCTCGTGAGCGTGCTCCAGGGAGTAGGTCCGGCCCGTCGCCACGGTCACGTCGGCGAAGAGCT
>JBKHYB010000044.1:0-8544 GCA_046565725.1 Actinomycetota bacterium | reverse complement strand
TGATGGTGTTCGCGGTGATCAAGTTCTCCTACGTGGCACGTTGGTTCATGCACCTGAAGTTCGACGAGAGGGTCTTCCGGATGCTGTTCGTGACCGGACTCCTGACGGCGCTGGCGGTGTTCGCCATCGTGCTCACGCTGTTCTTCGCCGGCGGCGACGGGCCCGCCCCGCTGGTCACCAACGGGGGCTGAGATGTCGCCGCGAGTGACGTGGCACCCCCACCCCGACGTCTGGTTGCTGATGATCGGATTGGTCCTCGGCTACGTCTTCGCGCTGACGCGGTTGTCCACCAAACACTGCCCAGGCAACGGCCAGCCCGCGACCCGGGGGCAGAAACTGTGGTTCTTCAGCGGCATCGCCGTGATGTGGATAGCGTCCGACGCTCCGATCCACGACGTCAGCGAGGACTACCTCTTCTGGGTCCACATGATCCAACACATGCTGATCACGATGGTGGCGCCGGCGATGATCTTGCTGGGTCTGCCGAAATGGCTGCTGCGGTGGATCTTCCAGAAGCCGGCCGCATTCGCCGCACTGCGTTTCTTCACCAGACCGCTGATCGCGTTCATCATCTTCAACGCGATGGTCGCGATCACACACTGGCCGACGATCGTGAACGCCTCGGTCGGCAACGAACTCGTGCACTTCAGCGTTCACACCCTTCTGGTCCTGAGCGCGCTGGCCATGTGGTGGCCGGTCGTTGATCCACTGCCTGAACTGAGGCGCCTGTCGGAGCCGGGCAAGATGCTCTACCTGTTCGGCCAGTCGATCCTGCCTACGGTCCCCGCATCGTTCTTGACCTTCGCCGAGGAACCGATCTACTCCAGCTATGCCTCGTTCCCACGGCTGTGGGGGATGTCTGCCGAGGTGGATCAGATGGTCGCCGGCCTGATCATGAAGCTCGGGGGCGGTTTGCTACTGTGGGTCATCATCGCGGTGATCTTCTTCAAGTGGCACGCCCGCGAGGAATCGCAACAACACAGCTCCGTTGAATGGGAAGATTTCGAGCGTTCGCTCACGACATGGGACCTGAGGAGAACATGAGTCAGCAGAATCCGGCTGGAGAACCGTTGGTCGGCGAGGTTCGTTTCCGCGTTCCTCTCCCGATAGTCATCCCGATCCTGGGCCTCGCGATCATCGCCGCGCTGGCGATCGGTTTCTCCCAGGTGCTTCTCGCGCTTCCGAAGGAGGCTGCCGTCGTGGTTGCCATCGCGACCGCAGCGAACGCCCTCGGGGTCTGCGCCTTCATGGCCCTCCGTAAGAGGGTCTCCGGAACCACTGTCATGGAGCTGGGCGCGATCCTCGCCTATCCGGTGATCATCGGGATCGCGATCGCGGCCCTCAACATCGGAGAGGGAGCCGGCCACGGAGAAGCTGCCGCGGCCCAGGGCGAGGAAGCTTCGGGCGGTGCGGAAGGTGGCGGCCTGGCGGTGACTACCCAGAATTTCCTCTTCGAGCCTTCGGCGCTTACGGTCCCTGCGGGTGAAGAGGTTTCCCTGGCGTACTCGAACGAGGACACCGCCGAGCACAACATCGCCGTCTACCCGGACCAGGCGGCGGGCCTCGAGAAGACCGATGCGATCTTCCAGGGCGAAGTCATCCAACCCGGCGGTTCCACGACCTACGACATCCCGGCCGTTAAGAAGGGCGAGTACTACTTCCAGTGCGACGTGCACCCGAACATGAACGGCCCCTACACCGCCGAATAGTTTCCTAACAAGAATTGACCCCCCTATTGGGGACGTTCTTGGCGCGGAAATCCCTCAGGAGTGTTGTTCCGCAGCCTTGCGCGCTCGGTAAGCGGCGACGTTCGCTCGGCTCGCGCAGGTATCGGAGCAGAAGCGGCGCGACCGGTTCTTCGACGTGTCGATGAAAGCATCCTTACAGGGGTCGGCGGCGCACAGGCCGAAGCGTTCCCAGCCGAAGCGGGCGATGACCTCGGCCATCCCCATACCGATCACGGCTGCCAGCCGCTCTGCCGCGGGGGCATCGGTCGAGGTGTAGTGGAGGTGCCAGTGGCCGTCGTGATCGGTCAGGTAGGGCTGGGTGCCGGCCCGAGCGATCAGGTCGTTGATCAGCCGAGCGGCCTCAGCGTCTTCCGTGGCTTCGAACACCGCCCTGACCTGGTCCCGCAAGCGCCGGACGGTCTCGACGTCGGCTTCGCTGATCTTGGGAGGGGGCTGGATAGCTCGCTCTGCCATGAAGCGTTCGAGGTCCTCGGGGGCCGCCAGGTACTCGGTCCCGGTGATCGACCCCAAGGTGTTGACGAGGTCCGGGCCGACCCGGATGGCGGCGTCTGAGTAATCGGTGAAGTCCACTTGACCCCTTACAGCCTCTCGGCTAGTCTGTAATCTGCTTAGTGAGTTTAGACCCTTACTGGTGCCGTCGGCAAGAGAGGAGCGGAAGTTGGTGACACGAGCGACCTCTCTGGTGCGGACGCCGCGGATAGACCCCGGGATCGCGGCCCTCGTAGCCGCCATGGTGATCTGGGGCGTGACGATGGTGATCACCAAGTCGGTGTTGGAAGAGGTGGGACCCTTCACTCTACTTGCCGGCCGTTTCGCTCTGGCCTTCGCTCTGCTCGGGCCGGTCGCTGCTCGGCGCGGCTTCCGCCTTTCGATGGTGATCAGGCCGACCTTCATCGCCTTCGGTATCACCGGCATCGTCTTGCACAATGGGCTGGAGACCGTGGGTCTGATGTTCACGTCGGCCGGGAGCGGAGCGCTGGTGATCGCCGCGGCCCCCGCTCTAACCGCAGCCCTATCGGTGGTCTTCCTCAAGGAGAGCGTCACGCGCCTACAGATCGCGGGGATCGTGCTTTCGATCCTGGGTGTCGCCATGGTGACCAACGCCGGCATCGGGGGCGTGGGCTCAACAGAGATCCTTGGGAACCTGCTCGTTTTCGGCGGTGTGATCTCCTGGGCCGTGTACACGGTTCAAGGCAAGAGACTCGTGGTCGATCTGCCCGCGATCGTGACGACGACGGCAGGTATCGGGGCCGCGACGATGATCCTCATCCCGATGGCCATCACCGAGGTCGCGGTTACCGGTGTCCCGTCCGTGTCGATGTCCGGTTTCCTCGGCATCGTCTATCTCGGAGCGCTCGCCTCGGCCCTGGCGTACGCGCTATGGAACTCTGCCCTCAATCATGTCGACGCGTCGGTCGCCGCTCCCTACGTGAATCTCGTTCCGGTCATCGGCTTGCTCGCTGCTCTGCTGATCGGGGAGCCCACCAATGCGATGCAGCTCGCCGGTGGGGCGGTGGTGGGACTCGGGATCTGGTTGAGTGAAGCCGGCCGGGTGCGCCGTGACCGCGAGGCGCGGCTCCCAGCAGAGATGGCCGTCTAGGCCCAGGATTTCCGCGCCACAGAAAGCCCCTATAGGGGGGTCAATTCTTGTTAGGAAACGGCGTCTATGGCCATGGCGGCGAAGAGGGCCGCGAGGTAGTAGATCGAGTACTTGAACAGCGACCAGGCGATCCGGGGTTGAGGCTTGCGGTAGAGCATCACCGCGTACCAGATGAACACCCCGTTGAGGACGAGGGCCGAACCCAGGTAGATCCAGCCGAGCTGTGCCACCGAGAACAGCACCAGGCACATCGCGAACAGCAGGAACGTGTAGAGCAGGATGTGCTTGGCGGTCTCCTCACGCCCGTAGACAACCGGCATCATCGGCACCCCGGCAGCCGCGTACTCCTTCTCGTAACGCAGTGACAGGGCCCAGAAGTGCGGCGGGGTCCAGTAGAAGATGATCGCGAACATCGCGAGAGCCGGGAAGTCGATCGTGCCGGTCACCGCGGCCCACCCAACGAGGGCCGGAACGGCTCCGGCCGCACCTCCGATGACGATGTTCTGAGGTGTCGAACGCTTCATGCCGATCGTGTAGACGAACACGTAGAAGAGCAGCGCGGCCACGGTGAGAACCGCCGCCAACAGATTCACGGTCGCCCACAGGAACGTGAACGAGATCAGTCCCAGGATCGTCCCGAAGATCAGTGCGTTGCGGGGTGCGACCCGATGTTGGGGCAGCGGCCTCTTTCGGGTCCGGGTCATTATCTGGTCGATGTCACGGTCGACGTAGCAGTTGATCGCATTGGCGCCGCCGGCCCCCAGCGCCCCACCAAACAGCGTGGCGAGGATCAGCCATATCGACGGCATCCCTCGCTCGGCCACGATCATCGGCGGCACGGTCGTGACAAGGAGCAGCTCGATGATGCGCGGTTTCGTGAGGGCGAAGTAGGCGAGGGCCCTCTGGCCGAACGACAACGGCTCGACCGGTTCTTCGACGCGCGCGCCCTCCTCGATCACGAGGGATCCACGGGCATCGGAGACGAGGAGACGGCGGGCCACAAGGTTCCCTAGCGTACTAAACCGACTGGCTCGCCGGGCCCTGGATGGCCTGAGGGGTGACCTCGAGCTTCTCCCGGAACTTCGGTGAGGTCACGATCGCGATGCTCACGAGGCAGATCCAGATCAGCGCTCCGGCTACCAGGTGGAGGGTCACGACGACGGGGTTCAGATCGGTCCACACGTTGAACGCCCCGATCAGGACCTCCACGGCGAACAGCCCGAGGGCCGCATGGGCGAGCTTGGCGGGGACCGGGAAGACGTCCTTGCGCTTGATGATCGAGAGCAACGTGACCAGGAGGATCACCCCGACCAGGGCGGCAACCCCCCGATGGAAGAAGTGGACGGCTTTCTCCTCGATCGCCAGGTCGGGGATCAGCTTCCCGTCCATGAGGGGCCAGTCGACGAAGGCCCGTCCGGCCCCCTCGATCCCCGAGGTGTAGGAACCCACCATCAGCAAGAAGAGCGTCGCTCCGGCGGCCCACCGGGCGGAGGTCGCCATCTGCCGGTCGGTCGGGCCGGACACCCACGCCGAGCCGGTTCCTCCGGAGAGCACGATGATGTAGACGAGCAGAGCCAGCAGCGAAACCGCCGTGGTCATGTGGATCACGACGGACTCGGCATCGAGGTGGAGTTTCACGACGACGGCACCGAGGCCGGCCTGGAACAGCACCAACAGGAATGCGCCGACCGTCAACGGGGTCAGCCGTGGGTTCTCGCTGCGCAACCGGTACGCCCGCAGGGCCAGCGTGCCGATCAGGATCATCACGATCCCGGCGACCACTCGGTGCGAGAACTCGATCACGACACGGTGGTTCGTGAAGTCGGGGATCACCTCGCCGTTGCAGCCCGGCCAGTGGTCGGCGCAGCCGAGCCCGGAGTCGGTCGAGCGCACCACCGCGCCGAGCGCGATCAGGGCGAGGGTTACCAAGGTTGAGGTTGTAGCGAGTTTGCGGAACGAAGACATCCACGCTCATGCTACCCCGCCCCCCGCCGATCCCGTTCCGGATCTCGGGGGGCCGTACGTGCGGAAGCTCGGGTCAGACATTGCATCGCCGGGCTCTTATGGTTGACCCCATGCGCACAAGGACGCTCGTTCTCTTACTCGCTTCCATCTTGGTCCTCGCCGCTTGCGGCTCCGACGACGCTGATACGCCTGCCGGCGGCTCCGAAGGTGAGGCCAAGGTCTCACCCGATGATTTCTCTACGCCGTTCGGGGGGGCCGAGGTCTACCCGGTCCTCGCATCGTCCGAGATAACGGTTGGGCAGAACCGTTTCCTGATCGGCCTGCTCGACTCCAACGACGCCCCTACCGGATCGCCCGAGATCTCGGTCGAGGTCTCCTTCTACGATCTCGAAGCATCTGAGGCCGAGCCGGTGGGCACGGAGACCGCCGAGTTCATCTACATCGTCAAAGAGCAGAAGCGTGGCCTGTACGTGGCGCACCCTTCCTTCGAACGTGCCGGGGAGTGGGGGGCCGAGTTCTCCATCACGGGCGACGGCATCGATGAGACTTTGCGGACCAAGTTCCAGGTGGCCGAGGAGAGCACCACTCCCGCCGTCGGGGACAAGGTGCCGGCTTCCGATACCCCGACCCTCGACGATGCGCCGATCGAAGAACTCTCGACCGACGACGATCCGGTCAAGCGTTTCTACGAGACCTCCATCGCGGAGGCACTCAAGAGGGGGGAACCCTTCGTGGCGGTGTTCGCCACCCCGAAGTTCTGCGTCTCGGCCGTCTGTGGACCGACGCTGGACGACGTCGAGGCGGTGGCGGAGGACTTCCCGGAGATCACCTTCATCCACACGGAGATCTACCAGGACAACGATCCCTCCAACCCGCCGGTCGAAGCGGTGACGGAGTGGGGTCTCCCGTCGGAACCGTGGGTCTTCGTGGTCGACGGAGCCGGGAGGCTGGTCGCCAAGTTCGAAGGCAGCGCCCCCGCGGTCGAACTCAGGCCGGTGTTGGAGGGCTTGAAGTAGCCGGTCGCAAGATCCGGGTCGGGAATGTCTCGTATAGCGTGCCAGATCGAGGTGGGAATCAGGCGTCGGTGATGGTTACGGCGTAGAGGGCGCCGTCTCGGTCTTCGAGAACCACCCGAACGGGGTCGGCGCCTTGCAGGTGATCGTTCAGGTGGGCGAGGGGGAACTCGTACTTTCGCTCGGGGTCGATCAGGATCTCGTAGTTCTCTCCGTCGGACCTCACCTCGAAGCTCTCGACCGCGCCGAATCCCTCCCCTTCGGTGATGTCCACCACCACGCCGGTCACCGACTTCGGGGCCGCGGGCTCAGAGGAGCACGCGCCGAGAACGACCGTCAGGAACAAGGCACAGAGCGCCGGGGTGCTACGCATGGCCTTAGGGTACCGACGGTGAGCTCCTTCACTCCGACCATCGATGAGCTAGTCGCCGCCGTCGACGCTTTCCTCGAAGACTTCTTGGGGGGCAAGCGCTCCGAGCTACCCGAGGCCGAGTCGATGATCGACGAGATCGCTCGCTCGGTAACCGCCGGTGGCAAGAGGTTGCGGCCGCAGTTCTGTTACTGGGGCTACCGGGCCGCGGGGGGAACCCACGAGCAACGCATCGTGGCGGCGGCATCCGCCCTCGAACTCCTGCACACGTTCGCCCTCGTGCATGACGACATCATCGATCGCAGCGACGAGCGAAGGGGCCTTCCCACGACGTTCGCGCTGCACGGAACCGACGCCGCCATCCTCGTTGGCGACCTGGCTCTGGTGCTTGCCGACGCGGCCCTCATGGAATCCGGTTTCGATGCCGCGACGCTGCAGGCCGCGTTCGCCTCGTACTCGCGCATGCGTCAGCAGGTGATCGCCGGTCAGTTCCTGGACGTGATCGCGACCCGTCATGAGGAGATGACCGTCGACAGGGCTCGCCGTATCGCCGTCCTCAAGTCCGGGCGCTACTCGATCGAGGAGCCGCTGGTGATCGGAGCCGCCTTAGCCCAGGCGTCCCCCGACCTCGTCGACTCTCTGCATCGCTTCGGAGCCCCTCTGGGCGAGGCCTTCCAGCTTCGCGACGACCTGCTGGGCATGTTCGGAGATGCCTCGACCGTCGGCAAGCCGGTTGACTCCGACATCCGTGAGGGCAAGCGGCACGTGCTCTACGCCTTCACCCTGGACGCGCTGTCCGACGACGGGCGGGCGACGTTCGTCAAGCGGTGGGGGGCAGACGACCTGACGGGCGAGGAGGTCGACGAACTCCGCCGCATCGTCGAGGAGTCGGGGGCCAAGGCTCGGACCGAAACACTGCTGGCGGAACTGAGGGACGAGGCCCTGGCCCGCCTAGCGGAACTCCCGATGGAGGCCGGGCCCAAGAGGGCTTTGGAGGAGCTCGCACGTAGAGCAACCGATAGGGCCCTCTGAGTTACATTTACGCAGCGTTACTACGACACCTATCCACATTCCGCCTTCTCGGGAGTGATCCGTGGACCCAGAACAGATCTATCAGGAAGTACTGCAGGAAGAGCAGGGAAAAGGTAGCCCCACCGCGGTTGCCGAGGCCCGTGCGAAGGCCGCTCGCCAGCGCGCAGCTCACGGTTCTCCGCACCCCAAGGAACCGAAGTGGTGGCCGGGTTCCCAGCCCCGCTGGGAAGGTGGCGAAGCCGCTGCTGCAGAGGCCGAGCCGGTCGAGGAAGAAGAGGTCGTAGAGGAGGCTCCGGTCGAGGAGGCACCCGCTGCCGAGGCCGCTCCCGAACCGGCCGCTGCACCCGCACCCGAACCGGCTGCCGCACCTGCCGCCGAGGCCGCTCCAGCCGCACAGGCCGCACCTGCCGCCGCCGCGGTAGCAACCGCACCCCCCACCGGCGTGACGCACGGGACCCCTTCGGGGAACCGTCTCCGCCCCGAGGACGGCGTTGCCACCCAAGCCCAGTTCGATGGGCAGCAGGCGATGTACGAGCGGCGCAAGCTGATCGACGAACTCGTTTCTACCGGCGTGCCGGCCGTCGCCGCCGAGGACGCGATGCGACCCCGTGCTCCGTTCCTCGCGGTGCTGTACATCCTGATCCCGATCCTTGCCGTTCTGGTCCTGTTGTCGCAGCAGGATGAGGGCTCCGGCGAAGCGGCAGGCGGTCACGGAGAAGGCACCGAGACCGAAGCCCCGGCCGACGGGGGATCGGGTGGCCTAGCGGTCACCACAGCGAACTTCCTGTTCGACCCGTCGGAGCTGATGGTTCCTGC
>JBKHYB010000043.1:0-8594 GCA_046565725.1 Actinomycetota bacterium | reverse complement strand
ACCGAGTTTCACCAGAGGGGGACCTGTATGTACCTGATCGCCGTCGAGTGGGCTGCGGGAGCGGCCTTGGTTGCGGCGGTCGCTCTCGTCCTGGCCATCGTCGTCGGCGGTCGCAGGAAGCGGACCCAAGAGCGCAACGACCGGCCCTAGTATCCGCGGCCCCCGGGCGGCCGGGGGATACGCTCGCTCCATGGGAGCGCAGCGATGAGCGACGAGGGGGTCACCGGACCCGCCCCAGGCATCGATCGCGGCGCGGTGGTCCTCGAGCAGAACGGGACCGAGCCGATGCCGGGGTGGATCCCCCGCGCGGTCCTGACGACCATCGCTTTGGTAGCCGCGGCACTGGGGGCGTGGTCCGTGATCCGCCAGCTCCGAGATCTGATCGTGTGGCTCGTGATCTCGCTGTTCCTGTCCTTCGCACTCGAGCCCGGCGTCAACTGGTTGACCCAGAGGGGCTGGAGGCGGGGTGTGGCGACGGGGGTCCTGCTCCTCGGCCTGTTCGTGATCGGGACCGTCCTTGTCGTCTCGATGATCCCGCTGGTGATCGAGCAGGTGCGCGAGTTGATCGAGAACGTTCCCGGCTACATCTCCGAGGTCAACAGATACAGCGAGCGGTGGTTCGACTATTCGATCTCGACCGACAAGCTCGTCGAGCAGCTGCAGGGGGTCGATGTCTCGCTGGCCGATTACGCCCGGAACCTGGCGGGGAACCTCCTTGGGTTCGGGGCCGCGATCCTCGGCGCGATCTTCCAACTGTTCACGATCGGGCTGTTCACCTTCTACCTGGTCGCGGACGGGCCGCGCTTGCGACGCACGGTGTGTTCGTTGCTGCCACAGCACCGGCAGCGGGAGGTCCTGTGGGCCTGGGACGTAGCGATCGACAAGACCGGCGGCTATCTCTACTCCCGGCTCCTCCTCGCGGTGATCTCCGGCGTCGCTTCGTTCGTGGTCCTGACGATCCTCAAGGTGCCTTTCGCAGTCCCTCTCGCTCTGTGGACGGGTTTGCTGTCCCAGTTCATCCCCGTCGTCGGGACCTACATCGCGGCCGCGGTGCCCCTCCTCGTGGCGCTGCTCGATCGCCCCGTCTCGGCGTTGATCCTGGCGATCTACTTCGCTCTGTATCAGCAGGTAGAGAACTATCTGTTGAGCCCCCGGGTGACCGCGCGCACGATGCAGCTACATCCGGCGGTTGCCTTCGGTGCGGCCATCGCCGGCGGAAGTCTGATGGGCGCGGTTGGAGCGTTCCTCGCCCTTCCCGCCGCAGCGATCGTCCAGGCCGGGTTGTCGACGTATCTCAAACGGCACGATGTGGTCGAAAGCGATCTGACCCGACGCGCAGAGCCGACCTGATGCAGATGCAGCATGTTCATCGGGGGGGTGGTGCAGGTACCCTTGTCCCGGAGGCTGGTAGATGCGGCGAAGCATCGACAGGGAGGTACGGGATGTCATCCGAGGGGTCGGTCACCGACCGGCGGTCTCACAAGGACGTCGAGCCGGTCCGGAACTGGGTGACCGGCTTGCGTGTGAGAGGCGCCGATTTCTCCAAGGAAGCCGCGGTCGCCGCACGTGAAGCAGCGTGGATGACACGTCAGAGCGGCGGCAGCCTCGAAGACGCGTTCCAGAGCGCGCGCCACGCCTACTACGAGGTTCTGAGCGGCGCCTCAGCGCCCGCCGAAGTCTGAAGAAGAAGCTCTAAGCCGGACCCGAGGTGGGCGGTTTGATGATGTCCCGTGCCGATTGGCGGGCCGCCCCGGTGACGGCCCCGACCAACGCCAACCATGCCGCTTTCTTCTTCACGGGAACAGCTTGGTCGATCTGTGGAGGGTCTTCCCTCGTCACCAGGCGCCAGATGGTCGTGACGATGTAGGTAGACAGCTTGACCGCGAGCACCCCCGCGATAGTGGCGCCGATCGTCTGCAGTAGGGATGGTTTCGGTTCTTCGGCATGTTTGCGACCCATGGCGCAAGTATGCCCCTTGGAGGATCGTCTTACGCCTCGGCGAGCTCCCGGACCATGCCGACCATCGTGTCGAGTTCCTCGCCGCCTTCCGGCGGCCCGATCGCGATCACGCGATCTCCCGGCTCGAGGACGAACCGTGGCTTCGGTCGGTAGGTCCAGCGGCGTCCTCGCTGCACCGCTAGAACGAACATGCCGGTCTCGCTCTCGATGCGGAGCTCCTTGATCGACTTACCGGCCGCTTCGGACTTCTCCGACACGATCGTTTCGTGACCGACCTCGTCCGACTCGACCAGGGCGGCGGCGATAACCGGATGTAGCTCTTCACCGGATTCGACGAGGCGGGTCATCTCCCGTGCCGAGTCGAAGATCGCTTCGGAAGCCTGTGCGAGACGGATCAGGCCTCGCAGGTCATCGGTATTGCGAGCTTCGATCGCACTCCGAAGGACCCACGATTCGAGCTCGTCGTGAAGGATGTCCGAGCGTGACTCCAGCGCCGAGACCTCGGCAGCTAGGGCCTTGTCGTTGAACAACAGGGCGGAGTAGGCGAGTCCCACGGCGACCTCGGCCGAGTTCTTCATCTCGATGAGCAGGTCTACGGCGCGATCGAGTTCGGTGAGGGCGATGTCCGGAGGCTCCGGAGGCTCGGGGAGCGAGGGGGCACCCAGCAACTCCCGCACCGACGAGACGCTGTCCTCCGGCCCTTTGACCAGCAACGCGTCACCCGAAGAGATCACGTAGTCGGCACCGGGATCGAGATCCCATTCGCCGCCCCTGCGCGTGGCGATCACCCACATGCCAACCTCGACGGGGAGGTTCAGATCCCGCAGGCTCTGGCCGATCGCAGGTGCACCCTCGCGGGTCTTGATGCGGGACACGATCTCGTCCGCGTGTCGAAGGTCGCGCCGCAGATCCTCGATGATCCCGAAACCGGAAGCGACGACCTTGGCGATGTCTTCGGCGGCGTCGCCGATCTTCTCGACCGCGCCTGCGATCTCGAGGACGCCGGCCATGTGCTCAGCGTCTTCGGGGCTGCGGGCTGCCAGGATGGCAAGTTTGCGGAGCTGGCGGAGGTGTTCGAACATGCGCTCTTCCAGACGGCGCACCTCTTTAGCCAGCTTCTCGTCCGAGAAGAACACGGCCGCATAAGCCAGGTCGACCATGAGCTCGCTGACATCTTTGATCTCTGCCAGGAGCCCTTTGACGGTACTCGGGCCTTCGCCCCTATCCACGGTGATTCCCCCTTTGCGACGGCATCTAGGCTACTCCGAACATCACTAAGGCGAGTACGAGACAAGAGATCCCGAGCAGGTCCATGCCGCTGGTGACCAGGGGGATCGTGTGGTTATCCGGGTCGAACCCGAACCGATAGGTAGTGGTCGCAGCGTAGTAACCGATCACCGCGGCAACCACCGTTGCCATGAGCCCGCCCACGATCGTCGCTCCCACGTAGTCGACGATCCCGGGGTGGGCCATGCCCAGCAGCACGGCGAGCGTGAAGGCGGAGAAGGCGGTGAGCACGTACACCGTGAGGCCCAACGCCAGAACGACGGCTCCGTCGAGAAGAGCGACCGCTTCCGGCTTCGGGCTGGGCGTCAGCGCACCGAGGTGCAGCTTGCTGCCCAAGCGTGCCGCCAGGATCGCCCCGAGGGCCCCCGTGTTCTCGAGGAAGCCGGGGATGATGATCAGCAGACCCGGCAGAGGCAGGAACACCTCTTGCATCCGGGGCTCGACCACCGCTCCCGCCAGCACGTCGAGCACGATCGCGATCGCCAGTACCGGGAACGATTCCCTCACGATCCGCCTCACGAGTGGCTTGGTGGAGGTCCAACCGACGACGAGCGACAGCGAGCCGGCTCCGATGGCCACCAGCCCGACGACGAACGTGAAGTGAGGGATCTCGATCAGGTAGGAGGCCGCCAGGAGTAACGGGAGCGTGACCACGTCGCCGATCGCGGTGATCAACGGCGCCCCCACGGAGTCCAGGTCCCATCCTCGACGGAAGGACTGGATCGACAGCACCACGGTGACGGCGAGGACGATCGCCGACGACAGGACCCCTCCAACCAGAGCTATCACGATGAAGTCCCAGATCGACACCGTGCGAACGTTCAGCAGTCCGGCCACCGCCCGGGCCAGCACACCCATCGTTACCGAGGTCGCGACGGTGAGCAGCGTGGCCGCATAGACGTTCTGGTAGAGGATCCCGTTGCGGCCGGCGGAGACCTCGAACAGACCGGAGTGGATGGTGGTCCCGAGGCGGGCGGCTAGGGCCCCGAAGATGTTGCCTCGCATCCCGATCGATACGGGGATCAGCACGAAGAGGCCGACCACGACCCCGATGCGGTCGTCCATGGCGGCCAGGGTCAGACCGGCGACCAGTGATGTCAGCGACGCGATCAGCACGGCGGCGAACCCCTGCTTGAGGGTCTGGCGCTCCGAGTGGAAGTACTCCCGCACCTGGCGAGCCGGGTCGGACACCCTGCGGGCCGTGCCCCGGATCGCTCGGGCGGGGGGGCCGAGCAGGGCGCGCACGAGCAGACCCGTCCACTGGACGAGCGTCAGAACCAGCTCTGTGAGTGTTCTGCGGCCCTTCATGTCTTTCTCATCTTCCTCGTTAAGCATGTCCGATGGGTGGATAGACCCATTGGGACGGATATGACCCTCGGCGGGGAACCCCGATCCGGTCCCGAGCGTCGGAACGAATAAGAGACGACGCCGGTGAGCGGTTCTGGAATCCCCGTGGGGGTATCGACGTTCTACCGGATAGGTGCTCTTGGGGCTGTCGGAAGAGAGGGGCTCCGCATGGCAAAGAACGACGCGATACGGGGGTCGAGGACGCTGGCGCTACCTCGCGCGAACAAGAAAGCTCCCGAGGGAAGGGTATGCGGCCATCAGGGTTGCGAGACCAGACTGTCGGTCTACAACAAGCGGGACAAGTGCTGGGCCCACGCCGAGATGAAGGTGCCCCGTCTGAGGGGCCGCAAGCCGGCCGCGGGGAGCGCCTAGGCAGCGGCATCCTTAGCCTCGTATATCCTCAGGGCGTTCGACGAACCCGATATCCGAAACGTCCCTAGGAGGCTCCCGCATGCGCACACGGCTTGCGATCCTGCTCGCCCTAGTGCTTGCCTTTCCCATCACCGCCGCGGCGGCCCTGCCCGCTTATGCCGATGTGACCGTGCTCGCCCAGACCGATACCACCGACGAGGACGAGCCCGCCGTCGGACAGGAAGAGGAAGCCGAAGGTGGCGAGAGCGGTTCCACCGAGGAATCTGAGGGCCAGAGCGAACCCGAGGCCGAGACGGGCGCGGGGGAGGAAGAGTCGGGCGACGCCGTGGAGGAAACCGGACCCGTATGGACCTACCAGATGTCCAAGATCGTCATAGCGCTCCTGGTACTGATCGGCCTCGCCATCGCGGGTGCCTACTACCAGTTCGTAGCGAAGCGCCAGCGCGAGGGCATCTAGTCCGGAGAGCGATCGGAGAGGGCATCTCGTGGCGGACCTGATCGATGTCCGGATCGCCGCCGCGGTCGCCAGGCGCCTCGCGGGAGATGCGCCCCCACCACCCGATGTCTACCGGCGTCTGGAAGACGATCTCGAGTCCTCGGTCGATCGCGCCGAACGCCTCGTAGCTGAGGTCAGCGGCATCCCATCCCCCCGACCGGTGCGCTGGGAGATAGTTCGGCGAGGCGACTGGGCCGAGGCCAACGTCCGGGGCATGAACACGCTGATCCAGCCTCTGGTCGATCGTTTCGGGAAGCGCCTCGATGCGGTCCCCGCGCCGGCCCGGTTCGTTCAGCGTGCCGTCGTCTCGACCGAGATCGGGGTCATGCTCGGCTACGTCTCCCGGCGGGTCTTGGGGCAATACGACCTGCTCGTACCCGAAGATGCCGACGTGCCGTTGTGGAGAGCGAGACGCAACCCGACGGGAGGGGCGTCGCTCTACTTCGTCGGTGCCAACATGATCGACACCTGCACCAAGCTGAGGTTCGTTCCGGAGGACTTCGCTCTGTGGGTAGCGGTTCACGAGGTCACTCACAGGTTCCAGTTCGAGGGGGTTCCCTGGCTGCGCGAGCGTTTCTTCGGGCTGATCCGTTCCTACCTCGCAACCTTAGAGATGGATCCGAAGAGCTTCGCGAAGAAGCTCGCCGAAGGGGGCCGACGGCTCGTGACCCGGTCCGTTCCCGAAGAGGAACGCAACGCGGTCTATCTGTTCGCGTCGGAGGAGCAGAAGGCGGTTCTCGATCAGATCCAGGCGTTGATGTCGGTCGTGGAAGGGCACGGGAACTACGTTATGGATCACATCGGGGCTTCGGTCATCCCCTCCTTCGAACAGATGCGCGCCACTTTCGATAAGCGTCGGGAGCAGACGAATCTCATCCAACGGGTCATCAATTCAGCGATCGGTCTCGAGATGAAGATGCGGCAGTACGAGTTGGGGCAGAGGTTCTGCGAGGCCGTTGTAGCTCAAGGCGGTAACGAGGCGCTGGGCGCGCTGTGGTCCTCGCCCGACAATCTACCCAGTCTCGACGAGCTGCGGGCGCCTGAAAGGTGGGTGAGCCGGGTCGCCTAAGTGGTCCGTTTCCGGGGGGCCGGGCTTCGCCTTGGCCGAGAGGGTCTCGGAGACCATCGCCCGTCACGGGATGTTCTCCGGAGGAGAGACCGTGGTGGTGGCGGTCTCGGGAGGCCCCGATTCGATGTGCCTACTCGATGTTCTGGGGCGTCTCGGAGCGGGGCTCACGCTGGTGGTGGCTCACGTCGACCACGGCTTGTCCGCGGATTCCGAACGGATCTCCACCGACGTTGCTGCTCATGCGGCGGCCCGGGGCTTCGACGTACACGTGGCCCGAGCGAAGGGACTCGAAGGAGCCAACCTGCATGCCCGGGCTCGTGATTTCCGTTACGGGTTCTTCGATGCCATCGCCGCGGACGTCAACGCCGCCAAGATCGCTACCGGTCACACGCTCGACGACCGGATCGAGACCACCCTGGCTCGTTTCATCAAGGGTGCCGGAACCGATGTGCTTACGGGCATCCCCGCGATGGAAGCGAAACGTGTTCGGCCATTGATCGACGTCCGGCGAGCCGAAACCATCGCTTACTGCGACGAGGTCGGCCTCGCTTACGTGTCGGATCCGGCCAACGACGACATCCGCTTCGACCGTGCTGCGGTCCGGAACCTGGTGCTACCCGCGATCGTGGACCGTTGGGGTGAGGGGGCCGTCAAAGCCATGGCAACGTCGGTGGAGCGACTGGGTGAGGATTCGGCCGCCCTGAGGGAGGCTGCAGAGCGTCTGTTCGACGGGATGGTCGAACGCACCGGCGACGAGGTGCGTTTCGAGGTACATGCCTTCGGCGGATTGCCCCGCGCTTACCAGAGGCGCCTACTCGAGATGGCGATCGGGAGGGTCAGGGATCGCTCGGGCGGCATAGACGAGGCACTCGATGCCTTGGCTCGGACGGACCGGAAGGTCGACGCGCGTTTCGCCGTGGCGGATGGGCGAGAGATCGTCTTGGGCAAGACGCATGTGACGGTGCGCCGCGCCGTTCCGAACGGGGCTCCGTCGGGCGACCTATAGGATGCTCGGGTGACCCCGGAACTGCACGACGACATCCAAGAGGTCCTGATATCGGCCGAGGAGATCGAAGAGAAGATCTCGACCCTGGCCAAGCAGATAACCGAGGACTACCGCGGCAAAGACCTTCTGCTCGTCGGGGTTCTGAAGGGTGCGCTGGTCTTCATGGCAGACCTCTGCCGCCACGTGGATCTGCCCCTGGAGTTCGATTTCATGGCGGTGTCGTCGTACGGCTCGTCGACGAAATCGTCCGGTGTGGTCCGGATCCTCAAGGACCTCGATTACGAGATCTCGGGACGTCACGTGCTGCTGATCGAAGACATCATCGACTCGGGACTGACGATCAGTTATCTGCTGCGGTACCTGGAGGCGAGGGGGCCGGCGTCTCTCGAGATCTGCTAGCTGTTCTGGAAGAAAGGTGAGCAGGCGGTGCCTTTGGAGGTGAAGTATCCCGGTTTCGAGATCCCCCCGGTCTTCGTCGTCGGTTACGGGCTCGACTACGCCGAGAGGTACAGGAACCTCCCCTATATCGGGGTGTTGAGGCCGGAGGCCTACAGCTCTGAGGCATGAAACCTGCGTGAGGGTGGTTACTTACCCCCCGCAGCACGCTAGCCTGTAACCACCATGAATCGCATCTTCCGTTCAGCCATCTTCTATCTCGTCCTGATCATCGCCGTTGTATGGGTGTTCAACCTGTACCGGGCGGGATCCAACCGGCCCCTCAAGTACGAGTCGGTTAACACGTTCAAGCAGGACGTCGAAGAGGGACGGATCGTGACCGCCGAGTTCCTGAACAAGGACGAGAAGATCAGCGGTGACCTCTCCGACGGTGGCCGCTACGAGGTCTCTCTCCCGACCGGGACGGTTCCCGACATGGCCGAGTATCTGGAGGCCAACGACGTCGAGTACTCGGCCGATCCCCAACAGGGCAGCGTGTTCCTCTCCGTCCTGTTCCAGTTCCTGCCCATCCTGCTGATCATCGGTTTCTTCTTCTTCCTGATGCAGCAGATGCAGGGGGGTGGGAACCGGGTGATGAGCTTCGGGAAGTCCAAGGCGCGGCT
>JBKHYB010000042.1:0-8715 GCA_046565725.1 Actinomycetota bacterium | reverse complement strand
TCCCGATCCCGAACGCGCACTCGATCGATTCGAACCCCGAGACGAACCACATCTTCATCAACGGGAGCCTCGCGATCGGAGGCGGTCCCGTGGTCCTCGATGTCAGCGCTCCCCTGGCACCGACGCCTGTGGGGACGATGGCCGACGACGGCTACACGCATGACTCGCTGTGCCGCAACTACAAGGGCCCAGACAAGGACTTCAAGGGGCACGAGATCTGCTTCAACTTCAACGAGGACACCGTGACGATCTACGACGTGACCGCCAACCCGGTCGCTCCCGAACGGCTGGCGCGGGCTACCTACGACAAGGCCAGCTACGTTCACTCCGGCGCCTTGAGCAAGGACCACTCGTATCTGATCTCCACCGACGAAGGAGACGAGACGAGCCACGGCATCCCATCGACCCTCTACATCTGGGACATCCGGAAGCTGGGAGAGCCGAAGCTGATCGACACCTTCGTGCCGGGCTCTAGATCGATCGATCACAACATCTACTCGGAGGGCGACGCTCTCTACCACGCCAACTACACCAACGGCTTCCGCATCATCGACCTCGACGGGGTCTCGAAGGGGAGCCTGAAAGAGGTCGCCTACTTCGACATCATGCCGCTGAGTGACGACCCTGCCTTCGATGGGTCGTGGGCTGCGTATCCCTATCTTCCCTCCGGCAACATGTTGGTGGGCGGGATGGGCCAGGGCCTCTACGTCGTGCGTCCGGAGCCCAAGGTGCTGAAGGCTCTGGGCGTCACGCGTAAGTGGTAGTCACTCCCCCACCGACAAAGGGGTAACCGGGATAGTTCCGGCATCCCGCCTCGCCTTGTCGCTTGCGGTTTCCAGTTCCCCCACCGTGCGGTAAACGAGGGTGTCGGGGTCGAGCCCGAGCGACTCTGCATCGTTATCGGAGAGATGTTCGATCAGGTTCTTACTGACCAACGCTTGGCCATCGCGGGCGCTCTCCTGGATCCGAGCGCACTCGTTGACGGCGTCGCCGAGGGCCGAGATCTCCAGACGTCCACCGGTCACGAGCTGTCCCATGTACAGGGTGCCGCCCCAATGGACCCCGACGTTCACGCATAACGCGGCCAGCTCGCTTATGCCGGTCTCCTCGATCACCTCTTTGACGACCGCCCCCGCCACGGCCTCGATACCTCGGGCCGCCTTGATCGCGGCAGCGGCCGCTCCGGACGATGAACCGATGTGATCGGCCAGGAAGTAGGCGGTCACCCCATCGCCGGCGTGCTTGCCGACTATGCCCAGATGATCGATCACGACCCTATCGATGGCATCCGTGAGACGCGCGATCAACTGGAAGTAGGCAGCGCTTGGGAGGCGTTTCGAGAGCACCCCGGATTCCTGCAGATCCGCGAACAGCACCGCCGCCTGCCGTCTCCCCGGCTTCACGAGATCGGCCATCCGCGTGAACATCCGCTCGTCCCCTCGGGCTACCAGTGCCAGGATCCGAGCCGGCAAGGCCGATCCGTAGATCATCAGGATCCCGAGCGGCTCGCCCGAGTGATCGTGAAGCCTCATGACCATGCTGCGGACCTGGGTGGGCTGAAAGCCGTCCGAGATGTACTCGAAGATGCCAACGTGGACCGGGAGCGGTTCCACGGGCTCCATCTCGTCGAGCACCGGGCCCAGTTCTCCCAGGTATCCCTTCAGCTCGTCCTTCGGAGTCGTGTACAGGATGTAAGGGAGGTGTTCCTTGAACAGCTGCAGCTGCGACTCCGCGGTGATCATCGGCAGCCATGTCTCGCTCAGCCAGGCGGAAACTATGTGTTTCCCATAGCCGAGCTTCTCCTCGTCATCCTCGCCGACGAGTACCTTCATCTCGCGAGAGATCCACAGGAGCTTGTATCCAGGATCGAGAAGGGTTGCGGCCCAGCGGGTCTTCTCGAGTTCGTCGATGACCGAGCGGAGCCGCTGATCCATATCCCTCAGCCCGCCAGGGACGCCATCACTTCGTCAGAGATGTCGAAGTTGGCGTAGACGTCGGACACATCGTCGAGTTCCTCGAGGTCATCGATGAGGTTCAGCAGCTTCTTGGCATCGGACCCTTCGACCGCTACCGTCGTCTTCGGTACCTGCGTGAGTTCGTAGTTCTCGATCGAGATCGAGTTCTGCTCGAGGGCATGCCTGACGGGAGTTAGAGCATCGGGTGGAGTGACGACCTCGTAAGACTCGTCTCCGGCCCGAACGTCCTCGGCCCCCGCGTCTGCAGCGATCAGGAACACGTCATCCTCCGACACGCCCGCTTTAGGCACCAGGACGACACCTTTCGGCTCGAACATCCAGGACACGGCGCCGGGCTCGGCGAGCTTGCCGCCGTTCCCGTTGAATGCGCTCCGAACGTCTTGCGCGGCGCGGTTGCGGTTGGTCGTCAGACAATGAACGAGGATGGCGACCCCACCCGGTCCGTACCCTTCGTAAGAGGTCTCTTCGACCGCCTCACCCTGGAGCTCTCCCGTACCCCGCTTGATCGCGCGGTCGATGTTGTCGTTCGGCACGGATGCGCTCTTCGCCTTCGCGATGGCCGTCGCAAGTGTGGGGTTGCCATCGGGATCCCCTCCGCCCTCGCGCGCCGCAACTTCGACGAACCGAAGGAGCTTGCCCCATGCCTTCGCCCGCGCGGCATCGTTCGCTGCCTTCTTGCGTTTGATCGTTGCCCACTTAGAGTGACCAGACACGACTACCTTCTCTCCACCATCTCGACGAACAGCGAATGCACCCTTGGGTCGGAGGTCATCTCCGGATGGAAGCTCGAAGCCAGGAGTGACCCCTGGCGAACCATCACAGGGGCGCCGTCCACCCGGGCTAACACCTCTACATCATCGCCGACCTCGTCTATGGCCGGAGCGCGGATGAACACCGCCCGGAAAGGCGTATCCATCCCGGTGATATCGAGGTCCGCCTCGAAGGAGTCCACCTGCCGGCCGTACGCGTTACGTTTCACCGCGACGTCCAGGACTCCCAGACGGTGCGGCGCCGGCTGGCTGCCGACGACATCCCGAGCCATGAGGATCAATCCGGCGCAGGTTCCGTACAAGGGCATCCCCTGCTGCACCCGCTCCTTCAGGGGTTCGAGCATCCCGAAGCGATCGAGCAGCTTGCCGATAGTGGTCGACTCTCCGCCGGGCAGGATCAGCGCATCGACATCGTCGATCGCTTCCGCGTGCTTGATCACGACCGGGGTCGCGCCCGTGGCCTCTATGGCACGGACGTGTTCCCGCACGTCTCCCTGGAGCCCGAGGACGCCGACCTTCATAGCGCCTACCAGCCGCGCTTGGCCAGACGATCGCTCTCGGGGATATCGGAGATGTTTATGCCGACCATCGCTTCACCGAGCCCTCGGGAGACCTTTGCGATCATCTCGGGCTCGTTGAAGTACGTGGTCGCTTCGACGATGGCCCGCGCGCGCGTAGCCGGATCGCCCGACTTGAAGATCCCGGACCCGACGAAGACCCCGTCCGCGCCCAGTTGCATCATCAGGGCGGCGTCGGCCGGAGTGGCGATCCCACCGGCGGTGAACAGCACCACCGGGAGCTTGTCGGTCTCGGCGACCTCGCGGATCAGATCGAAAGGCGCACGATGTTCCTTCGCTGCGCTCATCAGCTCTTCGCCGCCCATCGTCGCCAGGCGCTTGATCTCCGAAGTGATCGAGCGCATGTGTCGAACGGCCTCAACGACGTTGCCGGTGCCGGCCTCGCCCTTGCTGCGGATCATCGCCGCGCCCTCACCGATCCGGCGCAACGCTTCGCCGAGGTTCGTCGCTCCGCAGACGAACGGCACCGTGAAGTCCCACTTGTTGACGTGGTTGGACTCGTCCGCGGGAGTCAGGACCTCGGACTCGTCGATGTAGTCGACGCCCAGAGCCTGGAGGACCTGAGCCTCGGCGAAGTGCCCGATCCGGCACTTGGCCATGACCGGGATCGAGACCGCTTCCATGATCTCGACGATCTTCTCGGGGTCTGCCATGCGGACGACCCCACCCTCGGCGCGGATATCGGCGGGGACCCGCTCGAGCGCCATGACGGCGACGGCACCGGCCTCTTCGGCGATCTTGGCCTGCTCCGCGGTGGTCACGTCCATGATGACCCCACCCTTGAGCATCTCTGCAAGGCCGCGCTTGACCCGCGCTCCCCCTGTCTCTCTTGTGATCTCGGCCACGATCTGGCTCCTTAACGACGGACGCCCGACGCGGGCGCAACGAGACTGCTTGGCGCTCTCAATCGTATCTGGTCGAGGAACTACCTCTTGGAGAAGGAGAACGACCCCTTGACGTCGCCTCTGGGCGAGGGCACCAGCTCCACCCAGATCGGACCGACGGCGAAGACCATCGGGGACCCGTCCTTCATCTGGAACACCGGCACTTCGCCGACGTCGGGCATCGCCCAGGTCCCCTTGAGAACCTTGCCGTCCCTGAACAGGAGCGCCTTGCCCTTGTTCAGAAGATCGATGTCGGGGCTGGGGTTACCGGCCACGTCTTTGATCTTCGTGGAGTTATTGACGTCGACCTCCATCACGAGGACGTTGGGGACGGAGATCTGCGCTCCGGCCTCGGTCATGAACGGGGTCCCGGCTTCGTAACGCTTCCACGCCCCGCCCTCCCAGCGGTACTCGATCGTGTTCGAGGCGTTGAAATGGACCGTCACGCTACGGGCCTTCTTGGCTCCGTCGGCGAGATCGCCGAACCGGAAGGTCTCTGCCGCCGGTACCTTGCCCTTGGCCTTCTTGGCTGCCTTCAGGAGATCGATCACGTTGGCGTGAAGGCTGTGGACGTCGTAGGAACCGGGAGGATCCCGGAACAGAGCGCCACCCGCGGTGTCTTCGTTGAGGATCGTCAGTCCCTGGGCCTCGAGCTCCGCCTCCACGATCGCGTTGGCCCCGGAGAAGGCCAGCACGTCGGTGAACGGGAGGGCGAGTTTCGGATCGTCGAAACGTGCACTCCGGACCGGTCCCGCCTTGTCGGTGGCCCCGCAGTGATAGATCGCCATGAACCTGGTGATGCCACCCTCGACTATCTCCTCGAAGATGAGGTCCGCATCCTCAAGGCCGCTCTGGGGCCGAGCCTGCGGAGAGTTCTCGATCTTCACGGCGACGGCGGGACGCTCCAGCCGAGCCGGGTCTTCAGGGGTCTCGCCGGTCAGCGGACAGGTTGGGTCCGGTTCGGGGGACGGGGTTTGTTCTTCAGCCGCCTGCACGGGCGGAGCGGGTTCGTCACCACCGCACGCGACGGCGACCAAGGACAGCACGGAAACGAGCGCGAGGACGCGCAGCGATCTACTTGACAAAGGAGAACGACCCTTTCACTTCACCGGCGTCGCTGGGAACGAGGTGGATCCAAACGGCCCCCTCCGCGAACACCATCTTGTCGCCTGACTTGGTTTCGAAAACTACCGGGGAATCGATGCTCTCACGCGACCACGTGCCGACGATGGCCCGTCCGTCCCGGAACAGCACTGCCTTCCCACTGCCGGTTTCGTCGGCGATCTCGACCGATGGGTTCCCCGCCACGTCGGTCACGCTGGAGTAGTTCACCTCGTGCTCTTCGATGAGCACGTTCGGAACCTTGATCTGTTCACCCGATTCGGCCATGAAGGGTTGCCCGCCCTGGGTGCGCAGGTAGCCATCGCCGTCCCAGGTGTAGCCCACGGTCGTCGCTCCGGAGAACCCGATCGTCACTTCGCCGGCTTTCTTCGTCTTACCGTTGTCCTCGAGCGAACCGAACTCCCACATGTCGTCCGGAGGCGGATCCGAATACCCCTTGCGGGCCACCTTGCGCACCGCCTTGGAATCGGCGTAGAGCGTGTGCTCCGAGGTCAGTCCAGCGCGCGCGACCCGTTCCATCGCGCCGTTGCTGCCGGTCTCGTCCACCACGACCACTCCGGCCTCATCGAGAGCGTTGAGTACCGTCTGGTTCGCGCCGGAGAAGGCAAGGATCTTGGTTATCGGCATCATGATCGCCGGGTCGACCTCACGAGCGCTTCGAACGGGTCCGGCCTTGGTCGAGTCCGTGCAGTGGTAGATGGCCATGAACCGGGTGATCCCACCCTCGACCACCTCCTCGAAAACGACCTCGGCATCTTCGAGGCCGCTCAGCGGGTAAGCCACCGGAGCATTCTCGATCTTCACTGCCACCGCCGCTCTCTCGGCCAAGGCCTCGTCGCGGGGTTCCACCCCGGTCAACGGACACGTGACCGGATCGGGGAAGACCTTGTTGACCAGGGGGATGTCTTCCTTGTTGCTGATCAGGAAGAAGGCACCCACGGCCAGTACCAGCACGCCTCCTACGGCGGCCGCGAGTTTTCCTCTTTTCGTCATCTGGACGCGTCACTCCTTATCGATCGCATCGAAGAGGCGGACGGCTCCGGGATCGGCCCGGGCCTGGGTGGGACGCCAGGGGAAGGTGGTGTCCTCGCCGCGATGTCGCCCCGAAAGGCTCGCAGGGCAAATTATCACGGGGCTCTGCCGCCCCTAGTTATTTCCGCCTAGAGATCGCCCAGGGCCGCTATGCGTTCCGCCGTAGCCAGGTGGCTCGGGGGCTCACCCACCAACCACGCATAGGACCATCCGGAGCGCAGCGGGACGCACTTCCCGAGGGCCGCGGCAAGGCCCGGCGGGTAGCGGGTAAGGGCTGCCGCCGAAACGTCGTGAGGGATCCCTACCTGAAGGGGCTTGGGCAGGAGCGCTCCCCCGAGATAGGTGGTCGTCCGGGCTTCCCCGGACCGGATCCGAGCCAAGCAATGGGCCACCACGGCTTCGGTCTCGGTCCTCGTGAATCCCGTGGTGAGGCCGGTGGTTACGGCGATGTGAGGGCCTCCGCTCCAGGCCACCAGTGCATTCGGTCGCTCGTCGTCGATGACCCACAAGGCGGGCCCCTCGGGAGCCAGTCCTTCCAGGATGTTTCGGACCCGAGCGGCCTCCTCGTCCTTGGGGGGCCGCGCCTTCACCGATCGAAGGAGCCGCTTCCCGGCGGTGAGGATGGCCGTCGTCCACCCGAACAGGACGAGCGCCCCTACGAGCAGACCCACCATCCAGGAGACGAGCGTTCCAAGGACGACCAGAACCGCGGCGGACACGATCCCGGGAACGATGAAGGCGGTCACGGGACCTGCCGGTGAGGGGCTCAATCCCCAATCGGCCGTGGTCGAGATGGTCGCGCTGCCGGACATGCCCCCATGCTCGCACACGGTCCCGGCATACCGGTCCGCCGCGGAGCCTCCAGCCATCCCGCGCCGCGCTCGGTGTCGCCGGGAACCGATCTCGGGCGTAACCCGCCACCCGCGGCCCCTCGGTTGCCATACTGTCCGGCATGAGGATGATGCGGATCGGACCCCCACCCAGGCTCGGCACGATCGCGTTCGTGTGTGTCCTGGCCCTGTCGGTATTCGGCTTCTTCGCTCTCGGAGCGCGCGCGAAGGTTCCCGTCCAGTTCGATACGGAGGGGTGGACTACCTATCAGCGGAGAGATGTCGCGATGTTGCTGTACGCCGCCGGGGCCACCGTGGCCTGGCTCATCGGTAGAGCTGCGCGCATCGCGTGGGTAAAGACCTTGATGATCGCCCTCCTGTTGCTCCTGGTGGCGATGGAGATCGCCGCGCTCTCCTCGATCATCGGGTCGCGCTGACGTGGGTCACGAGCATCATCATCACCACCACGGCGAACCGTTCTCGGTGACACCGGAGACCAAGCGCAAGCTGACGCTCGCCATCACTCCCTTCATCGTGGCCACCGTCATGGGTCTCGTGGCCTACTGGCCGGCGCAACAGAAGATCGAACTGCCCGGAACTTCGCCGGCCGAGCAGCAGCGCTTTGAAGGAACCGTTACCTCGGTCGACCGGGCGCCGTGCGAGCAGCCCGGTCAGGAGGATTTCGACTGCGCCGTAGCCACTGTGGAACTGCATCAGGGTCCCGACGAAGGCGACACGGTCGACCTCAACATCGCGGAGGGGGCAAACGCTCGACACATCGAGAAGGGTGATCCCGTCCTGGTCGGACGCGCAGCCCAAGGTCTGCCCGGCCAGGAGTACTTCTTCCTCGACTTCCAGCGACAAACACCGATGTTGCTGCTGGTCGGGCTCTTCGCGACCGTCGTCATCGCTTTGAGCCGGTGGCGAGGGTTCGCCTCTCTGATAGGGCTCGCGACATCGCTTTCGATCCTGGTGATGTTCGTCCTGCCGGCGATCCTTGAAGGTTCGTCACCGATCCTGGTGTCGATCTTCGGCGGAGCCGCGATCATGTTCGTCACGCTCTACCTGGCTCATGGCTTCAACGCGATGACGACCACCGCTCTACTCGGGACCTTCGCGTCGTTGGCCCTGACCGGCACCCTGGCTGTGATCTTCGTCGACGCGGTGCGCTTCACCGGCTTCGGGTCCGAGGAAGCGGTGTTCCTTCAGGTCGCCGCGCAGCAGATAAACCTCGAAGGCCTTCTCCTCGGCAGCATCGTGATCGGAACCTTGGGCGTCCTCGACGACGTCACCGTCACCCAGGCCTCGGCGGTATGGGAACTTCATCGTGCGAACCCGGCCCTCGGTTCGCTCGGGCTCTACCGGGCAGCTGTGCGCATCGGGCGCGACCACATCGCTTCCACCGTGAACACGCTCGTCCTCGCCTATGCCGGCGCGGCACTCGCCGAAATTGCCGGTTGTTTCTCGTTCTGGGCTTGGCTCCGCCTCGACAAGTCACCCTGGTGGCTCGTCCCGGGCGGCGT
>JBKHYB010000041.1:0-8792 GCA_046565725.1 Actinomycetota bacterium | reverse complement strand
AGGGTCACCACCACGAACATGATCCCGGCGAGGAAGTCGTAGTTCATCCCCAGCTCGAGCCGCAGCGAGACGTGCTCGCCCTCGCCGAACTGGAACCAGGTCCACGACTTCTCGACGTGCTCGGCCCCCGAAGCCAGATCGATGAAACCGACCAGGGAGATCACGAAGGCGATCGCCGCGGCAGCGATGCCGACGCTGTGTCCCTTGCCCGGGAGCTTCTTGCCGAAGAACAGGATCGTCCAGAACGAGATGAACGGCAGCAGCGGCACCAACCACATGTAGTTGGTGATGAAGCCCTCCCTGAGGACCTTCTCGGTTTCTTCTGCCGCTAGTAAGAGTTCATGCATATCTGTCAGATCACCACTTCATCAGCGACATCTCTTCGACGTCGACGCTCTGGCGGTTCCGGTAGATGAGGATCACGATCGCAAGTCCCAGACCTACCTCGGCGGCGGCGACGGCGATCACGAACAGTGCGAAGACCTGCCCAACGGCATTCCCAACCGCCGAGAAGGCGATCAGATTGATGTTCACGGCGTTCAGCATGAGCTCGATCGACAACAGGATCAGAACTGCGTTCTGACGGGCGAGCACTCCATACACACCGATGCTGAACAACAGAGCGGAAAGAACGAGGATGTAGGAGATCGGCACTACTCATCCCCCCTGTCTTTGGGCTCGTCATCGCGTCGAGCGATCATCACCGCGCCGATCAATGCCGCCAGCAACAAGATGGAAACGACCTCGAACGGAAGGACGTAGTTGGAGAAGATCAATTCGCCGATGTCGGCACTGCGAACCGCCGTGTCGCCGTCCAGCGGCAACTCGGCCCCGTCGAACGCATCTATCAAGATCCACGAAGTGACACCGAAGACCACCGCGGCCGTCAGTGCTGCGAGCAACCTCTGGCCATTGTCGTAGTTCGCCTTGCCGATCGGCGCCCTAGTGAGCATGAGTCCGAAGAGCATCAGCACCACGACGGCTCCGACGTAGATCAGCACCTGTGCCCACGCAACGAACTCGGCGAGAAGCAGCACATACAAGGCGGCGGCGCCCATCAGTGTCCCTACGAGATATAGAGCCGCATGCACGACGTTCTGTGTGGTCACGACCCTGAGGGCCGAGATCCCCATGATCACGGCGAGCACCCAGAAGGTGATCTCTTTAACGGTCGCTGCGTCCATCAACCCTGCGCTTTCTCTGCCTTGATGCGGGCCGCCTTAGCCCGTCCCTGCGCCACGGCTTCGCTCGAGCCCTTGGCGCGTTCCTCGGCCAGCACCCGCTCGTAGACCTGGTCGGGCGTCTCGCCCGCTCCCGCGCTGGAGGCTTGGCTCGGAGCGCTCTCTCCCGGCGTGGTGGTGGCCGGAGCGGCTTCCGCCTTGGCTTCTTCGGCTTCGGTAGGTGCGACGGGCCCGGGCTCGGGTTCGGGAGCCTCGGAGCTGGCCGCGCCGCTCGCCTGAGGTTCGGCGGGCACGCCCTGCTGCTCGGCCTTGGTCGGGGCCGACGGGACCGGCTTGTCTACCGCCACCGGGGTGGGGCCTCGCTTGATGCCCCTTTCGGCCTTGGTCCGGGCCACCTTGGCTCGGGCCTCGGCGACCTGGCGGGACGAGCCCTTCTCGAGCTGCTCGGCCAGAACGGCCTCGTAGACCGCATCGGGATCCTCCGTCGGCTCCAAAGCCATCGGGCGCGGCGCCTCGTGCGGCACGTCCACGTTGGGGCCGGGTTCGGCCTGGAAGGCAGCCTTCTGTTGATCGTCGAGCACCGTCTCTTGGGACCCGGTGGTACCGGTCTCGGCCTCTGCGCTCGCTTGCGCGGGCTGATCTGCGGTCTCGCCCGCGGCTTCGTCGGATGGCGTCGCCTCGGCTTCAGACGGAGCGGCTTCGGCTGCAGGCGGCGGAACGGATTGCTTGGCCTGAGCGGGCTCCTCCTGGGCCGCGGCTTTCTGGGCCGGCGGAGCCGGACGCTGTGGAGCCTCGGGCGGCCCCTGGGATCCGGTCTGCTCGGGAGCCGGCGGTAGCCGGTCTGCGTCGGCGGCAGTGGTCTCCGGCGCAGCCATCGACGGGGCCGAGGCGGGCGTCGTCGCGCCCGCGGCCGACGGCGGCGTGGCCGTGCGAGCTTCCGCCGCTGCTACCGGTGCCTCGGCAAGCGCACCCGCCGGGCCCACGGCGCCCTCATCCAACGCCGGCGGCGGCAGAACCGTCGCCATCCAGTCCGACAGACGCTCCTTCTCGTGGGTCAGTTCGCGGATGTCGTACTCGGCGTACTCGAACTCACGCGACCAGAACAGCGCGTCGTAAGGACATACCTCGACGCAGATGCCGCAGTACATACAGAGCGCGTAGTCGATGGCGAAGCGGTCGAGGACGTTGCGCTTACGCGGGCGACCGCCCTCGCGCTTCGGCGGGAGCGTCTCCTTGTGGGAGTCGATGTAGATGCACCAGTCGGGGCACTCACGAGCACAAAGCATGCAGACGGTGCAGTTCTCTTCCTTCAGCGCGATGACGCCGCGCGTACGGGGGCCGAGATCCTGCTTCTCGTCCGGATACTCGATGACGGTGTTGTGCTTGAAGAGGTGCTTGATCGTGACTCCCATGCCCTTCAGGAGTCCGAGACCGAAGCCCGGCTTCCGTGCCTTATCTAGTCTGCGGTCGTCGATTGCCATTAAGGCTTCAACCCTTCCGGCGCGTAGAGGATCCAACCGGCGGTCGCCAGGATCAGAGCCAAGCCCACCGGGATCAAGAACTTCCAAGCGAACTTCTGCAGCTGGTCCTCACGGAGACGAGGGAACGTCGGACGGATCCACAGCAGCAGGAACACCATGAAGCAGGTCTTCAAGGTGAACCACACGATGCCTGGGATCACGTCGAGGAAGTCCAGCGGAACTATGGGCTGGTATCCCCCCAGGAACAGTGTCGAGGCGACCGCAGAGATGATCACCATGTTGGCGACTTCGGGGAAGAACGTCGAGAAGATGAAACGCATACCGAGTACTCGGTGAAAGCACCGGTGATGATCTCGGACTCGGCCACAGGCATGTCGAACGGGGGCCGGGTCAGCTCGGCCACCGATGCGGCGAAGAAGATCAGGAACGCGATCAGGCCGATCCCTGGAGGCCACAGTAGGAACGGCCACTCCTGGGCTTCGACGATCCCGGTCAGTGACAACGTTCCGGCGAGCATCGCGGCGACCGCAGCCGAGAGCACGATCGGCAGCTCGTAAGCGATCAGCTGAGCGGCCGCACGCAGCGCACCGATCAGCGCGTACTTGTTAGCCGACGACCACCCGGCCATCAGCATCCCGATCGTCGAGATCGACGACACCGCCAGCAGATAGAAGAGTCCGAGGTCTAGCTCCTCGACGACCAGGTTCTGGTCGATCGGCAACACGACCACCGTCAGAACGGTGGGAACGAAGATGGCCACCGGAGCCAGCGAGAAGACCTTGCGGTCGGCGGCGGCCGGGATGATGTCTTCCTTGTAGATGAACTTCAGTCCGTCGGCGAGCAGCGTGGCCCAGCCGTGGAAACCACCGGGGTACATCGGGCCGAGACGATGCTGGAGGTGAGCCATCACCTTGTGCTCGGCGTACCCGGCGACGAGCGTGATCGCCGGGACGATCGCGAGGACCAGTCCCAGCTTTATGAGCAATATCTGCCACTCGTTGAGGTTGTCGAGCATCAGCGGTCGATGTCTCCCAGTACGAAGAAGAAGGAACCCAAGATGGCGATCATGTCCGAGACGAACGTGTTCTTAAGCACCACCGGCAGAGCGGATACGTTCGAGTAGGACGGGGTGCGGATCTTCAGCCGGTAGGGCCTGCGGTCGCCATCCGAGATCAGGTACATCCCGAGCTCACCCAGCGGATTCTCCGTCCGCACGTAAACCTCGCCCTCGGGGGCCTGGATCACGCGGGGGACCTTTCCGAGGATCGGACCCGAAGGCATGCCCTCGATCGCCTGTTCGACGATGCGGGCCGACTCGTAGACCTCGTGCAGCAACACCCAGAAGCGGTCGAAGCAGTCTCCGTTCACGCCCTTGGGGACATCGAAGTCGAACTGGTCGTACACCAGGTACGGCTCGTCCTTGCGAACGTCGAAATCGATGTCGCTGCCGCGCGCGATCGGGCCGGAGACGCCGTAGTTGTAGGCGACCTCCTTGTCGAGGACCCCGACGCCCACGGTCCGCTGCTTGTAGATCTCGTTACCGATGATCAGGTTGTAGTAGTCGTCGATGCGGTTCATCACCTGGCGCACACCGAACAACGCCTTGTCGAAGAAGCCCTTGGGCACGTCTTCCTTCAGGCCGCCCGGACGCATGTAGCCGAAGTGCATCCGGCCCCCGGTGGCCAGCTCCATCGCAGCTTGGATGTCCTCACGCTCGCGGAATGCATAGAAGGTCGGCGTGATGGCACCGAGCTCGGCCGCGAACGAAGCGAAGAACATCAGGTGGTTGAGGATGCGGTTCATCTCGAGCAAGACCACACGGAGGTACTGGGCCCGCGGAGGCACCTCGAGCTCCATGAGCTTCTCGACGGCCAACGCCAGCGGCATCTCGTTGTTGATGCCCGACAGCCAGTCCATGCGGGAGACGAGGTTGGTGATCTGGCGGTAGTCGCGAGCCTCGACGAGCTTCTCGTAGCCGCGGTGCATATAGCCGATCACCGGTTCGGCATCGACCAGGACCTCACCGTCGATCGTCGCGAGGAGGCGGAAAACGCCGTGCGTAGCGGGGTGCTGCGGTCCCACGTTGAGCACCATCTGCTCGGTCTGCAGCCGCCCCTCGGATAGTTCCTTCGCCAGCTCCTCGGGGAAGATGATCTGGTCCTCGGTCCTAGCCACGGCCACCTCCCGCAGCTTCCTCGGGATCCTTGGCACCCGGCCACGGCTTGACCATGCGGGTCCGCAACTTGAAGGTTCTGCGGAGGGGGTGACCCTCGAAGTCCTCCGGCAGGTACAGGTTGGTGAGGTTCGGGTGGCCCTCGAAGTGGACGCCGAACATCTCATGCGTCTCCCGCTCGGCCCACAGGGCCCCACCGAAGACCGAAGTGATGCTCGGGCACCGTGGAGCGTTGATGTCCACCGGGACATGAACGTTCACGTGGGTGGCGTGATCCGGTGAGTAGAGGTGGATCAACACCTCGAGTGGGGTGCCACGCTCCTCGTCGGGCTTCTCGTCGCCCCCGAAAGCGGTGCGATCTACCGCCGACAGGAACGTGAAGAAGCGGCACTCGATCCCCGGGGTCTCCTTGAGCTTGGTCACGACCTCGACGACGCTGCCGGGGTCGCACGTGATGTCGACCTGCTCGTAGTTGAGTTCGACGGAAGTAGCGAGCGAACCCAGCGCATCGCGAACGCGCTCAAGGGCAGTCTCGCCTACCGAACGATCGACGACCGGCAACCTAGATACCCCCCGCCAAGCCGGGCTCGGGGATGTGCGGGATCTCGATCGCCTGGTCGTGCCCCTTCCACTTCTCCGAAGGGTTCTCGGCCGCGATCTTCTCCTGCAGGCGGATGATGCCCTGCAGCAAAGCTTCGGGTCGGGGTGGACAGCCTGGGACGTAAACGTCCACCGGGAGGATCTGGTCCACACCCTTGGTGACCGAATAGGAGTCCCAGTAAGGCCCACCGCAGTTGGCACAGGAGCCCATGGAGATCACGTATTTGGGCTCGGGCATCTGGTCGTAGACCCGCTTGAGCGGAGCCGCCATCTTGTCGGTCACCGTGCCGGCCACGACGAGGAGGTCAGACTGCCGGGGTGACGCCGGGAAGGGGATCACGCCGAAGCGGATGATGTCGAACTTCGAGCCGATCGCGGCCCCCATCTCGATGCCACAACAGGCAAGGCCGAACTGCATCATCCACAACGAGTACTTGCGCGACCAGTTGAGGGCCCACGAGACGGGCTTGGGGAGTTTGACCTTCTCGATCACAGCCATTCCAGCAACCTCTTCTTGAAGGCGTAGAGCAGCGCGAGGGCGAGGATGCCGACGAAGATCACCATCTCTACGAAAGCTTGGGTACCGAGTTGCTCGAAGACGAGGGCCCACGGGAACAGGAACACCGCCTCGACATCGAAGATGACGAACAGCAGGGCGAAGATGTAGTAGCGGACCGAGGTCTGCGCCCAGCCGACACCGATCGGGTCGATACCCGACTCGTAGGTCGTCAGCTTCTCGTGGCTGGGAAGCGATGGGCGCAACAGGCGCGAAAGCTGCAAGGTGCCGAGCACGAGCACGGCAGCGACGATGCTGAAGATGCCGATCGTGACGTACTGGGCGTAGTAATCCCGCACTGCGTCTTAGCCTCTTCCTCGTTACCTCAACGAATAGGTTCCGAACCGGGGGCTTCCCAGGAGGCGTACGAGCAGAAGCCCGGCGCGCCTCAACGCAACGAAGTCCTGGAAACCGCCCGAAAACTATCACGCAGAGCGGTGCGTCCGGGGGGCTTGTGCGTTCGTTCATTCGGAATCTGAGTCGGGAATGTCACGTATAGCGAGCGAGATCGAGGTGGGAATCGGTTAGAGGGCGAAGAAGAGGGTGGCTTGGCGGGCTATGTCGAACAGGGGGCCCCAGGCGAGGCCGAGGGCCAGGGTGGCGGCCACCGTCAGGCCCACCACGGCCGCCGAGACCGGACCGAACTCGATCGGATGGGCGTCGGCCTCCGGCTCCTGCATGTACATCACGACCATGATCCTCAGGTAGAAGAAGGCTGCGATGGCGCTGGCTATCGCTCCGACGACGACCACCCAGGAGTAGCCGGCCTCGATAGCCGGGCCGAAGACCACCAGCTTGCCGACGAACCCCGAGGTGAGCGGCACCCCCGCCAGCGACAGGAGGAACAACGACAGGGCCCCTGCGAGGGCGGGGCGGCGGTAGAACAGACCTCGGTAGTCGACCAACCGGGTGCCGCGCTCGCCCGGCCCCCCCACCATCGCCACGATCGCGAAGGCGCCGACCACGGTGATCCCATAGGTGGCTAGGTAGAAGAGGGAGCCCGCCACGCCGTCATCGGAGGTGGCGATGATGCCGGTGAAGACGAAGCCGGCGTGGGCGATCGACGAGTACGCGAGGATCCGCTTCACGTCTTCCTGAACGACGGCGAACACTGCGCCCACGACCATCGTCAACACCGCGATACCGATCACGATCGGGCGCCAGTCCCCTCGAAGCTGGAACAGGGACACGTCGAGAAGACGGAGGAGCGCCGCGAAACCTGCGAGCTTGCTCCCGGCGGCCATGAAGCCGGTCACGGGGGCCGGGGCGCCCTGGTAGGCATCGGGTGTCCACATGTGGAACGGCACCGCGGCGACCTTGAAACCCAGCCCGACGATCAGGAGGCCGGTCGCAAGCACGAGCAGTCCCACGTTGGTCGGGGCGGTCGTTGCGAGGTACTGGGCGATCCCCAGCTCGGTACCCGATCCCTGGGTCCCGTACAGGTTTGTAGAACCCACCGCCCCGTAGACCAGAGCGATCCCGAGCAGCAGGAAAGCCGACGAGAAAGCCCCCAACAGGAAGTACTTCATCGCCGACTCCTGGCTGACCAACGAACGGCGCCGGAACCCCACCATCACGTACAGCGCGATCGAGAAGGTCTCCAGGGCGATGAACATCACGATCAGGTCCGCAGAGGAGGCCATCAGCATCATGCCGGCGAGAGAGAACATCAGCAGGGCGTAGTACTCGGGCTCCTCCAGCTTCTCTCGCACGAGATAGTCGCGGCCCAACATCACCGCGAGGATCCCGAAAGCGATCAAAGCGAACTTCACGAACAGAGCGAAGCCGTCGTTCACGACCATGCCGGCCAACTGCAGGCTGGGTCCTTCATTGTCGATACTGCCCCACTGATCGAACGTGAACCACAGCGAACCGGCCAGACCGGCCAGCGTGATGATCGGCAGATGGACGGCGCGCCTGATGCGGTCGCCCACGACCGCGTCGAACACCAACAGGAACAACGCCACGGCACTCAGCACGAGCTCGGGGGCTATCGCGGCCAGTTCGATATCGGGGAGCCGGAGCGGCATCAGTGATCTCCTTCTTCGTCGAAGGTCACCTGCGGCAGATCCTGCGCCCCCACATCCACCGGGCCGCCGCCGGGCACCACCGTTGAATTGAGCTGCGTGAGGACCTTCCTGGCGCTCGGCTCGATCCTCTCGAGGAACGGCTTCGGGTACACACCGATCAGCACGATCAGGGCCAGCACCGGAGCCAGCATGACCATCTCACGCAGGTTCAGGTCGGCGACGCTCTCGTTCTCGGGATGCGTCAACGGACCGTGGAAGACCCGCTTGTAGGCCCAAAGGAGGTAGATCGCGGCGAGCACGACACCGAAGGCCGCGGGGACCACCCACCACCGATAGCCGATGAAGGTTCCGAGCAGGACGAGGAACTCACCCACGAAGCCGTTGAGGCCCGGCAGTCCGATCGAGGACAACACCACGAACAAAAATATGCCGGAGAAGATCGGGACGACCTTAGCGAGCCCCCCGAAGTTGGCGATCAGCCGCGTATGTCTACGTTCGTACAGGATCCCGACCAGCATGAAGAGGGCGCCGGTGGACAGTCCGTGGCTAACCATCTGGAGGACGCCGCCGCTCATCCCCTGGATCGTCCCGACGAACATCCCAAGAACGACGAAACCGAGGTGCGCGACCGAGGAGTACGCGATCAGTCGCTTGAGGTCCGTTTGCACGATCGCCACGAGAGCGCCGTACACGATGCCGACGATCGACAAGGTGATGATCAGCGGAACGAAGTACCGAGCCGCATCGGGGAACAACGGGATCGCGAAACGG
>JBKHYB010000040.1:0-8833 GCA_046565725.1 Actinomycetota bacterium | reverse complement strand
CTCGTCCTCGGGAACCGCCCCGGAGGCGAGCTTCGGACCGAGCTCCTTCACGACCGCGTTCCGGATCGCCGCCTTGAGGTGCTCGAGGCCCTCCTTCTTGGTTCCCCTTGAGTAGTCCAGGCCCCCATGTCGAACGCTGTAGGAAGCCGCCTTCGAGGAAAGATCTTCTCCCTCGGCGGTGGTCCCTTCCGGTTCGGTGGACGTCTCCGGTAGGTCGACCTCTGCCAGGGGCTGCTCTATCTCGTCAGGCTCTCGCTCTCCGCCTTTGCGGTCGGGGGCCTTTCGTTCCGTCTCACGCGATATCTGTGCGAGCCTCTCGGACAGTTTCACTGATCACCCCCGTCTTTCTTGCCGCTCTTCAGCAACCGAGACAGGAACCCCGGCTCCTCTGATCGCTGTGGCAGCATCTGTTCCGGCATGATCGCCCGCGCTGCCTTCTCGAGTTCGTGCGAAACCTTGCTGTTCGGCTCCATCTCGGGGACCACGGAACCGACATTCATCGCACGGGACACGGACTTCGACAACGGGATCAGCGCGACGAAACGATCGTCGAACGTCTCCTGCACCTCTTTGACGTCGAGACCCAGGTCATCGTCTACCTTGTTCAGGACGAGGCGATGCATGTCGTCGCCGATCTGGATCCGGCGCAAGGTTTCCGTGAACGTCTTTAGGTGTTTGAGGCTTGGAACGTCCAAGGTCGCCATGACCACAACCACATCGCTCTGATCAAGTGCCGAAAGAACGATCTCGGTCAGGGCCGGTGGAGTATCGACGATCACCACGTCGTAGTACTTGCGCACGACTTTCAGAACGTGCGTCGCATCTCCAGCTCCGACGTAATCCGCTAGAGCTGGATCGCGAGGGGCCGTGAGAACGTCGAACCCGAAGGGGTGGTGCACCACCAACTCTTCGAAGTGTTCCTCGAAAGCATCCTCCGGCAGCGGTTCACCTTGAGTGCCGTAGAGGCCGTCATACAGCGAATATTGCGGCCTGAGCTGCAGCGCCACCGCGATCTCACCGAATTGCAGGTCGAGGTCGACCACGAGCGTCTTCAGGCCGGCTTTCCCGAGGATGTCTGCGAAACTCGTGGCGAAGAACGTCTTGCCGCACCCGCCGGTCGGGGAGGCGATCGTGACCATGAAGGCGTCCCGGTCGGACGCTACTTCAGCCTCCTCATCGACGACGATCTGGGTATCGCTCATGAGCCCCCTCCCTTCACCACGTCGTCGGGGGTGACGCCCTTGCCCGTCGAGTGTTCGTCACCCTCACGGGCCAGAGCGAGGTACAGAGACCCTAAGGTCGAGCCGTTGACGACCTTCTCGGCCTCCCTCGGTGACACTTCGAGCACGGCTAGCACCTGATCGACGGGGAGCGACGTTCCGCCCTGATCCTCGCCCTCGGGTGCCAAGGGTTGCGCGGCCGAAACGGACATCACTCTGACGCCCGACAGGACGAGCTTGGAACGAAGGCTCGAGGCGGTCATCCCCTCCAGACGCTCGTACGTCACGAAGACGTCCACGGTGCTACCCGGAGAGATATAGCGCGCCACACCGCCGGGCAAGGTCACCTGCACGGCAACGGCCACCATCCCCTCGGCGGGCTCGAGGGCCGCCACCTGTCCCCCGGTCGAGAAGAACGCAGCACTTAGCTGCGTCCCGGCCGGCACCGGAGCGGAGAGCACGAGGTCCTGTACCTCATCGAGGCTGGCGAGAGCATCCTCGACGAGGTACTCCTGCGGTATCTCCTCGGTAATTAAGGCGCCGTTGAGGGTCGACGCTGCGGCACCCGCGCTGAGATCTTCCGCGGCGACCAATACGGGAACGGTCTCCTTGCCGGCAGCGATCTTCTCGTCGACGTTGCGTCCGTAGCTGAAGACCAGCAGGCCTCCGAGCAGAGCCGCAACGAGCCCTGCCACGATCGTGATGTTGAGGCGCTTCAATCGCTCACTCCTTGATCCCGACACTCGTTGAACTGAGCGTCATGCTTTCCCGACCCATGAAGGCTCCGAGCACGCCGAGATCGACGTCGTTCGAAACCGTCACGCTTATCTCTTGTCCCGGCTGAACCGAACGGGGGTCGGCCGAAACGTCCACAACGAAGTTGTCATCGGCGGGGGCAGAGGAGGCCCCGTAGCGAGCACAGACCGCCTCCACCTGAACCTGGGCCGACGAAGGTCTGCGATCGCGCGCCATCGGAGCTCCAGTGCAATCTGTGCGTTTGGTCTCTGGAGTAGCCGTGGCGAAACGAACGGCGGCCCCCGATGCACTGCCCAACCGAACCTGCTCCTGAACGGCAACGAGCAGCGGTCCGACTATCCCCATAAGCGCCACCAGGAGGAATGCGAACAGGGCCATCTCCACCGCTGCAGCACCTCGCTCGTTGTTTACCGGCTTCATTCGCGCCGCCCCATGGCTGTCTTGGAAACGCTCTGCTCGATCGCCTCTTCGCTCACGCCGAAGATCGCGAGCGGTGCGTTGATCATGTTGGCGGGACCCGACAGCACGCCGAGATCGTCCACGCTGACGCTGACCGTCACCAGAGATCCTGCGCCGGTGCCGGTTTCGGTAACGGCGACAGATGCATCGTCCAGCCACGACGGCAACCGGCCCAGTACGTGGGCGGACACCTCGCCCTGGCTAGGATAGGGATCGTCGTTGCTGGCTCTTATGGAGGCGAACCTCACCCCATCCCGAGCTGCGTTGTTGATCATGGCGGCGGCCCAGCCTCGGAAGCCGAGATACATGATCATCCCCACGAGCATGAGGGCCAGGGGGAAGACGATGGCGAACTCCACCGCCGTAGCACCTCTTTCGCCGTTGCGCGATCGATCACTCATCTGGCACCAATGTCGCTCTCATGGCTCCGTTCGCCGCCTGACAATTAGCCATGTCCACCGCCAGCGGAGACGTCGACTGAACGCAGAGGGGAACGAAGTCGAGGAACGGGATCCGTAGGGTGTCCAGCAGGGTTTCGAGTAAACCGTCGACCGAGGGATCTTCGGTAGGCGCCGGACTCGGCGTAACGCCCAGGTCCGGAAGCCCAACGTCAGGAGGAGAGGGCAGCGGTTCGGGTAGCACCGGAAGGTCGGGAGTTTCCGGTGCTGCGTCGTAGACGAATCCGAGGACCGCTGCCCCCTCTTCCTGAGCCTGGGCCAGCACTTCTTCCTGAGTGGGCGCGTTACCGGCGCCGGGGTTGTAGAGATCTCTGAGGTCTTCAGCCGCGCGATCGATCACGTTGGTGCAGCCGAGATCCTCATAAACCGCTCCGAGCACCGGGTCGTTCTGGATGCTCGTTTCCAGGGACTCGAGCGCGGCTATCGCCTCGTTCGCGCTCGGTAGCTCTTCGTTCGGATCGATCGTGTAAGTGCCGGAGGAGGAGTCGTAAACCACCGGCAACAGAGCGATGTTCTTGATGCGACGTCGAGCTACCGCGGTCTTCGTCTCTGTGTCGGGCCCTGTGCCCTCGGCCTCGCCGTCGATGGCGTTCTCGATCGGTATCTCTTCCGGACCTCCGTCGCTGATCCCACGCGTGAGCGTTACGCGCACGCCCGGCTTGGTGATCGCGGGAACTGTCCGGGCAAGGACGCGGCTGAGAAACCGGATCCGGTTCTCGACGCGATCGATCAACTGCTGGTTGGTCGCTTCCAGGGTCCCGTAGCCCGGGAGATTGGTGATCTCATCGGGCATACCCGGATCTGGGTTGTTGATGGCGTTGATCGCGCAGGACTGGAGCGCACCGATCACGTTTGGATCCGGAACGTACTCGGCGGTGCAGTTGGGCACCGTGGTGAACTGATCCCCTATGGCGTCGTCGGTCTGGGCCGAAGACGCAGCCTGCGCGCAAGCGGCGTCCATCGCAGGACCCAGATCCGGGAGGGCCGGCAGATTGGTCAGTGGGATCAGTCGCGCCCCCGCGAGCGCCCCCGAATCCGCGGCTCGCTGCAGCTCGCCGGCGGTCCCCTCGCGCACGAAGGTCGACAGGGATGCCCCTGCTACCGGCAGAAGTACGAAGATGACGACGATCGCGAGGAATACCGCGATGGCGCCTCGTTCGTCAGAAGAAGGTTTCCCGACCATGGCTCCCGACCAGACACGAAGGGGACCGACGCCATGAGCGACCGGTCCCCGAGTGACTTAGTAGACGACCTACAGGTCTATCGAGTTGAATGCGCCGAGGACATCGACGCCCAGCGTGCGGACGGCAACGATGATCACCGCTGCGATCAAGGCCACCATCAACCCGTACTCCACGGCGGTCGCGCCACGCTCATCCGAGCGCATCAACTTGAGAGCCAGTACGAACCTGCTCAACATCTCCAACATCCCGTCCTCCTACCGAACATGCGGTGGCAAGTAGCCCCGCCCCATCCATATCCGGCCCCCATCGCCCATGGAGTACCGGTCTCCTCTCTGGTTCGGCAGGCGATGCCTACGTCTTTAAGGAAGAACCTCCCAGGAGCGGGCTATATATCGCGTAGTCCGTTCGGGCTAGTCACCCCTGGCCCGCGGTCCGTTCCAACAGCACCTCGAAGTCTTCGATCGAGATCTCGCCCGAGGTGCGCGCCGTCACGACGCCGTCCGCTGCGATGAACACGAAGAATGGATACCCGGAAACGCCGAAGGCTCCGGCCGTGCTGTAGTCCGGATCGTCGACCAAGACCGGCGGGGTCCAGCCTTCATCGGCCAACCAGCGCGAGGGAGGGCAGTTCGGCTGGCCCTCGTCGGTAGCGGTGGCGATCGTCACGATATCCACCCCACGCGTATCACCGCCGGAGTCCAACCACGACTGGATCTTCGGGATCTCCACCTGGCAATGGGGGCACCAGTGGGCGACGAAGACGATCGCCTTCGGCCTGCCGTCGTTCTCTATGGCGATGGGACTCCCTTCGAACGTCTCGCCGCGGATCTCGGGTGCCGTCATCCCGACGGCAGGGTCTGTCTCCCCGGTCGACTCCGGCAACGGTTCGCCGGTCAGCGTGACCGCTGCGGTCTCCTGCAAGGAAGCATCGGTCCCGCCCCCCTCGGAACGCGTGAAGACGACGGCGATCACGAACAGGACGACGATCGTCGCTGCCGCGATCGGGAGTACCGGTACCGACGATCTCTTTCTGCGAGCCTTGCGCCGCTGCGCTGCCCTCGTTGAGGCGGACACCTTCATGCCTCCTTACTCGTGCCCCACAGCAGCAGCGCGCCGATGGCGGCGAAACCACTGAGGGCCATGAACGGGATCGAGATGAAGTGGAACTCCCACACCCATGTGACGGAGCAGGGAGCGACGGGATCGCACGATGCCCCCGACTCCCATGACGGGAACCTCTCAAGCAGGTAGTGGTAAGACGAGATGAGCGCCCCGATACTCACGATGGGCAACACGTAACGGCGGATCCGGTGATCGAACTTCACCGCGGCGATACCCAGCACCACCACAAGGGGGTACATGGCGATGCGTTGGTACCAGCACAGTTTGCAGGGGGTGAAACCGGCGACCTCGGAGTAATAGAGGCTGCCGAGCGTGGCCGTCAGGGCGATCGACCACGCGAACCACAGCACCCCCCCGCCGTATCCGTCCTTCAGACCCACGGACAAGGTGGCGGCCCGCTCGTTGAAGCGTGCCGCCACCATCAAGCCGATCAGCCCCAGAGCTACCAGGTCGACCGCGATCGTCAGCAGGGCGAAGAACCTCGAAAAGGTCTCGACCTCCACCGCCACAGCCTCCGACCGTCAGCGGATCGTCGACGAGGCGCCCGAATACCACCGTCTCATCTCGGCCGCCGATGCTGTGTGGGTGGCATGACCCGGCTGCGACTCCACGTAATCGCGGATCAGGTTACGCATCGAGACGATCCTCAGCTCTTCGTCGGTCCTGATCAACAGGTGCCTGACATGGGCATCGGTCATCCTGCGGGCCGCTTCCGAGATGGTTATCGGACCGTCGACCACCACGGGAAGGTCGTTGACGACCTCTTCGACTTTCGTCGTCAAAGGGTCCCTACCCTGAGCGATAGTCCACGCCAGGTCCCGCTCCGTGAATAACCCGATGAACACATGGTCCGGTCCATCTACTCCAAGGGCTCCGATACTCAGATCCGAGATCAGCTGGGCCGCTTCTCGCACCGTCGCCGACCCTCGGATACGGATCAGCGGGAACGTCGGTGCAATGCGTTCCTCCATGTCACATCCCTCCTACTGCACGATCAATGCCGTAACCATCCCGAACATCCCGTCGGGTCCCTCTGCATGACTGAGTACGTGGCAGTGGAAGGCCCATGCGCCGAGGTCGGTGGCTTTGACGAGGACATCGAAGCGCTCGCCGGGACCCACCAGAACGGTGTCGGCCCAGTACGGCGAATCCAGCTCGAAGTCATCCTTGGCGACGACCTTCTGTGGGATCCCGTGCAGGTGCATCGGGTGGATCTGCATGCCCTCGTTCATGTAGCGGATCCGGATCAGGTCCCCTTGTTCGGTAACGATCGGCTCGGTTGCAGGGAAGCCCTTGCCGTTCAACGTGAAGCCGAGAGGGCCATCATTGAGGACCATCACATAGTCCTGGTCGACGGCGACCTCGTTATCCGGGTGGACGATGAATGCACCGAGTAGTCCCATCGGAACCTGGGCAACGGCGTTGAAGTGCGAGTGATACATGTGCGAGCCGGTTGCCTCAGCGGTGAACCGATACGTGTAGGTATCACCCGGCATCACGGCGTCCTGAGTGATCGCCGGAACCCCATCTTCGGAGTTCGGTGTCTTCTGACCATGGAAATGGACGGTGGTCGGTTCGGGCAACTCGTTCTTCAGAACGAACTCGATCTTGTCACCCTCGTTCACATCGATCCGAGGTCCGGGAACGATCCCGTTGTATGCATAAGCGGTCTTGAAAACGCCCGGCTCGGTTTCCCACTGGATCTCACTCGCCGTGAGTTCGAAACGCTTCGTCCCATCGTCGAGGATCTCCGGTTCCAGTGGCACGCCCCCCTTGCCCTCTGTCTCGGCCGGGAACATCCCGGTACGCTCCGCGTCGTGCTTGACCATCTCTTGGGCCGACATCCCGGACATCGCACCGGCAACCCCGGCGCCGTCGGAAGCGGGCTCCATGTCGCTTCCAACCCTCAGCTGAGCTTGCATGCCTCCCTCAGCATGTCCCGGCACCGCGCAGATGACCGTGTAATCGCCCTTGTCCAGTCCGACGGTCCACTCGATCGTCTCGTCGGGTCCCACCATCTCCGATGAGCCGACGCCCTCGATCACGAAGTTGTGGTCGGTCCCTCCAGAGTTGTGGATCTTGAACGTCACCTCCCCGGCCGGCGCGTAGATCATCTTGGGCTCGACGAACAGGTCACCCAATTCGACGTCGACCGTTTCGGCTTCCGCAGATGCGGATACCGCCGACGGGGGGTCATTGTCGAAAGCCGCCATCGAGATCATCCCCACCCCGAAAGCGATCACGACGAAGAATCCGGCCACGGGCCAGACCAGCATGTTCCTTGTTCGATCATCCATCGACGCTTCTCTCCCTCTATGGAAGTAAGGCAGGTCGATACCCGCCTCCTTGCCTTGTCCCTTGCCTTTAGGGCCTCTGAGATCAGCGTCTAGGAAAGGCGAGGGCGCCGTTAGGGAGAGTTATCCCTTAGATGGGGTGCCGGTGGTCCCGAACGTGGAGGGACCCAACGGCCCTCCCGATATGTGACTTTCGGTCGAGTTGTCGTGATCAAACGGGGTCGGAGCGGCCCTCTCCTGCTTTCGCCCGAGCTACGTAGGAAGCAGCCTCAGCCCGCCGGGCGACCTCCAGCTTCTGAAGGATCGTCGAGACGTAGTTCTTGACCGTCTTATCGGAGAGGTTGATCCGCTGCGCGATCTCTCGGTTGGTGAGGCCCTCACCGATCATGTCCAGGATGCGCTCCTCCTGAGGCGAGAGGCGAGCGAGTTTGGGATCCTTATCCTCGAACTTGGACCTGCGGAGACGCTCGAGCACCCTCTTGGTGACCTCTGCATCCAGCAGGGATTGGCCGGAACCCACTTTCCGGATCGCTTCGATCAGGTCTCCGCCCCTGATCTGCTTCAGAACGAAGCCCGCGGCGCCGGCCATGATCGAGTTGAAGAGAGCTTCATCATCCGAGAACGAGGTGAGCATGATGATCTGTTGCTCCGGGTTCTCCGATCTGATGTCGCGGCAAGCCTCCACCCCGCTCCCATCCGGCATCCGGACATCCATCACGATGACGTCAGGCTTATAGCTCCGGGCCATCCCCACCGCAGCGGCGCCACCATCGGCCTCGGCGACGACTTCGATGTCGTCCTCAGATTCGAGCAGCGACCTAAGCCCCTGCCGGACGACCTCGTGATCGTCGACCAGCATCACCTTCAGTTTCTCCGGCAAGGTCCTCCTCCTCGTTTCACCCTTGCACCACGGGTATCGATATGCGATGGATCGTCCCTCTGGGACGGCGGGGAGAGATATCGAACCGCCCACCGAGCCTATGCGCCCTCTCCTCTATGTTCCTCAACCCATGCCCTCGCGTGATCGCTCCGGGGTCGAATCCCACACCGTCGTCGATCACCTCGATCTCCAGATAACCATCGGTGGTGGAGCAGGCGATCGACACCTCGTTGGCCTGCGCGTGTCTAGCTATGTTGGATAGAACCTCCCTGACCATCTGCACCAAGTTGGATCGTTGTCTCTCATCGAGACCGAGGGCGTCCTCCGATACATCTACCTTGACGTCCGCCAGGGTGTTGACCTCCAGGTCTTTGGCCAGTTCGGATATCGCTTCCCGTAAGGAACGCCCTCGAACGACCTTGGGTTGCAGATCGAAGATGTAGCTCCGAACGTCCCTTAC
>JBKHYB010000039.1:0-8848 GCA_046565725.1 Actinomycetota bacterium | reverse complement strand
CATGGCTAGCCGCTATCGAAGCGAGCTGATAGGAACAACTAGGTTCCCCTTTCGACTCAGGAGTGAGCGTTCTCATGGATATCTCGCCCGTGCAAGAAGCCGTGGAGAAGCTCGCCCGATCTGTGCTCGGAGAGGTCGACGGAGCCGACGCGGTGAGCATCACCTTGATGGAGCACGAAACCATCGAGACCACATATTCGACCGATCCTGCGTGCGTCGATGTGGACCATGTGCAGTACTCCAACGGGACAGGTCCGTGTATCGATGCGATGAGGACTGGTCGGATCAAGCGTACCGACGCTCTCGAGGACGAAGAACGGTGGCCGGAGTACGCCCAAGCCGCTCTCAAGGAGGGGTTTACGGCGGTGCTGGCGGCCCCTCTGGAGCTGAGTGGAGTCTCCGTGGGAGCCCTGAACCTCTATTCACGCTCGGTGGGCCCGTTCCCCGAGACGGCGGAGTCGGCAGCCCAGGCCTACGCGGTCCAGGTCTCCTATGCGATCGATTACGCCAAGATGTACGAGCAGGCAGCGCTCACGGTAGATCAACTGGAAGAGGCTCTGAAGTCGCGTGCTGTGATCGATCAGGCCATGGGGATACTCATGGAACGAGAAGGGGTGGGCTCGGCCGAGGCTTTCGAGATGTTGAGGACGGCGTCGCAGCACTCCAACGTCAAACTCCGTGAGATCGCTCGGAGGATCGTCGAAGGCAAGGAAGAGGCAGCGAAGACGGGCTAGATAGCCAACCTTCTCGCCTGTTCGGCATACCTCCTCAAGGCGTCGTCGAGCGCCTCCTCCACAGCGAAGCCATCGTCGACGATCCCCAGCCACCACAGGCCGACCACGTCTAGTACCCGTCTAGCCTTCTTGCTCAGGGACAGTTCAAGGTCGACGCTATGACGGCGAGCGCGGTCTACGGCTTCGACCAAGGCGGTGATGCCCGCGGCGGAAAGGAAGCTGAGGCCGTTGCCGTCGAGGATGAGACGGCCGGGCCGACTGTCCAGTGCCTTCGCTACGGCCTCCCGGAGCCTTCCCGCCGTGGCGATATCTAGCTCGCCTTTGCAGACGATGGTTGTCGAATCGCCTTCGTCCCAGACGTCTAAGAAGAACCCATCCATCCCGCCAGACCCCCTTCCACTTCCCGGCGGGGAGGAAGCCAAGCCACCGCCGGATGACCCACGGCTGGCGACCTAACCGAGTTCCAGTTTGTCAGCTATGCCCGGACTGTCAACCGGACCAAGCTGTACTGGAATCTTGCCCGGTCGGCCCCCACGGAAACCCCCGAGTTGAGGGATATGGCCCGAGCAGGGATAATGGCTCGGCCCCCGTTTCCCAAGGCTCTTCGACGCTGCCATCCGGCGTCCCCGCGGTGACTTTCTCCGTGCGGTTGCCTTAGGCCGGGGATCGACGAATAAGCACTAACAACTGGAGGAACCACGATGGCCGAGGTCAAGCTCAAGGCGTTCAAGCGTGAAGGGGTGGGCAAGGGTGCCGCCCGGCGCAGCCGCGCCGACGGGAAGGTTCCCGGCGTGGTCTACGGCCACGGCATGAAGCCTCTGCCGATCGAGGTCGACCGCCGCGAATTCCTGACGGCGTTGAACACCGACGCCGGTTTGAACGTCCTTCTGGACCTGGACCTGGACGGTTCCAGCACGCTGGCTCTCACCAAGGAACTGCAGCGCGACCCCGTCCGTGGAACCGTCCTGCACGCAGACTTCATCACGGTCAACCGCAGCGAGAAGGTCGAGGTCGAGGTTCCGCTGCACCTTGTCGGCGAAGCCGTCGGGGCCAAGGAGGGTGGAGTTCTGCAGCACCCTCTGGCGACCATCACGATCCGTTGCACGGTTACCGACGTGCCCGAGTCCATAGATGCCGATGTTTCGGAGCTGAACGTTGGGGACTCGCTGCGCGTGTCGGACCTGGATGTCCCTGCCAAGTACGAGATCATCAACGATCCCGAGACCGTGGTTGCATCGGTCACCGCTCCGATCTCCGAAGCCGAGCTCGAAGCGATGGAAGCCGAGGCCGGTATCGAAGCCGAAGAGCCCGAGGCTGCGGGCGAAGCTGCAGAGGGCGAGGCCGGGTCCGAGGAGGCATCCGAAGCGTCCGATGAAGGGGCCGGCGACTCCGAAGAGTCTTAGTGCCATAGGGGGCGCTTGCTGAATGGGATTCCTCAGGCGGAGCGCGCCCGAACAGGATCGGTGGTTGGTCGTCGGGCTGGGTAATCCCGGCGACCGCTACGCCAAGACCCGCCACAACGCCGGGGTGATGGTTATCGAGCTGCTCGCCGATCGCCTCGGAGCGACTCTCAAGTCACATCGCTCGGGCTGTCTGGTCGCAGAGGGTTCGCTGTCCTCCGAACGCGTGGTGGTGGCTCGACCTACCACCTACATGAACGAGTCGGGCCGCCCGGTTCGGCAGCTGGCGGGTTTCTACAAGATCTCGCCGGAACGGATCGTCGTCGTCCACGACGAGCTCGACATCCCCTTCGGCCAGGTCCGGATCAAGTCGGGTGGTGGGACCGCAGGGCACAACGGACTGAGGTCCGTGGCCGACCACCTCTCGTCCAAGGATTTCTTCAGGGTCCGGGTAGGTATAGGTCGGCCCCGAGGAGATGCGGTTGACCACGTTCTGGATCGCTTCTCCTCTGCCGAGCGAGCCGAACTGCCCGAGATCCTTGATCGGGCGGCCGACGCCGTGGAGCGGATGGTCGAGGTGGGGCCGGAGCGGGCGATGACCGAGGTCAACGCCCGCTGATGGGTATGTAAGACGGGATGAAGAAGCCCGTACTGCTCTACGAGGACCGCTGACCCTTCTGCCGGTGGGCGGCGCGTGTCGTTGCCCGGATCGATGTCCGTAGAAGGCTGTGGATCATGCCTTTCGATGCGCCTCAGGCCGCTCGCTTCGTCGTGTTCCTGACCGAGGAGGAGCTCCACGAGTCATGGCGCTTCATCCAGCGGGACGGCCGAGCCCTGATCAAAGGAGATGCGGCGGTCGCATTGCTCACCGAGCTCGACGCGACCAGATGGATCGGCAGGTTCTTCGCGGCCCTCAGGCTCCAGTGGCTCGTCGGGGCGATCTACACGGTGATCTCCAGGTCGCGGCCGTGGCTGAGCCGCCTGGTTCGCAAGCAACGCCCACCGTTACTGCGCCTGCCGGAAGATGGAGAGCTCTGAGGAGTTGGAGGGGGAGGGCGCGGCCCCCGGGTCCTGGGCTGGGAGTTACCTCGCGGGGGTTCTGGGGAGGCCGCGCCCTGCATGTTTCGACTTCTCGCCGACCCACGCGCGCGGTCCCTACCCGCTGCGACGGGGACGAAACGCCCACTTCGGGAGATTTCTCACCGAAAAGTTCCAGAGGGCCGGAGCCTTAGACTCGGTGAGGTAGTGGCCTCTCTACTTCCTCTCTTGGACCTGTTGCCGGACGAGCGCGTGCGCGCTCTCATCGACTCGCGCCTGCCCATCACGGCGCCGGATGCGGCTCGGCCCTTCCTGCTGGCCGCGATGGTCCGCCATCTCGGCGTTCCGGTCCTTGCGATCACCGCGAGGGCCGAGGAGTCCGAGCACCTCGCAAGGGACATCCATGCCTTCCTCGGTCGTGATGGGGCCGAGGTCTTCCCTGGATGGGAGGTCCTTCCGGGGGAACCGATCTCGCCGTCGGTCGACACGATGGGGCGCAGGCTCCACGTGCTCGCCCGGCTGGAGCGCAACGAGCCTTTCGTCATCTGCACGAGTGCCCAGGGAGCCACCCAGTTGGTTGCCGTCCCACCCGGAGGCCTCGACGTCATCAGGCTCGAGGAGGGGACGGAACTCGACCTCGATGAGACCATCGACACCCTCGTCGGGATGGGTTACGAGCGGAACTACATCGTCGAACGTCGTGGCGAGTTCGCGCTGCGTGGGGGCATCCTCGACGTCTTCCCTCCGTCGTGCGAGCGACCGGTAAGGGCGGAACTCTGGGGCGACGAGATCACCTCGCTGCGAGAGTTCGCGCTGGCGACGCAGCGATCGATGAGTGGTCTGGGTCCCGTAGAGATCGCTCCGTGCAGGGAGTTGCGCACCGATGAGGCCACCTTGGAAGCAGCGCGGGCCCTTGCGATCGAAGATGACGACCCGGTGGTTCGGCAACTGGCTGAAGGCGTCATAGAGCCGGGGGCCGAACGTTTGCTCCCGAGGCTCGGCCCGATGCGCGAGGTCACCTCCTTCATACCCGCCGACGCGCCGGTGGTGATCTGCGAACCGAAGAGGGTTCGCGATCGGACGGACGAGATCGCGCAACAGGTACGGGAATGGGCCGAGCTGGCAGGTGTATCCGAACGTCATTTCGCTGCGCTCGACGAAGTACTCGCAGGCCGCGAGGACGTCGTGATGATGTCTGCCCTGCCCGATCCATCCGCTCAAGACCTCGAGATCGAGACCTGGACGGCGACCGCCGGCAAACCGGAGGTACTTGCCGAGCGTCTCGGCTCGTTGACCAAGAAGGGTTATCGCGCTGTCGTTGCCGCGTCGCTGGGCGAGACGGCCAAGCGCATCCAGGCGAACCTCAAGCAGCTAGGCCACCCCTTCGAGGTGGTCGATGCGGCACCCGAACACGACGCGCCGGCCGGGGGCTCCATCGTGGTTGCGGAGCTCAACCGTGGGTTCGTTCTGCCGTGGGCCCACCTTGCTCTCGTGGCGGAATCCGATCTGACGGGCCGTCGCTCGGGAGCCGCGCGCAAGAGAATCGCGTCGCGTAAACGCGAAACGTCCGGCCCCCTCGATCTCGCCATCGGCGATCTTGTCGTTCACGAGATCCACGGCATAGGTCGCTACCAGGGCATGGTGGAGCGCGAGCTGCTCGGGCAGCACCGCGAGTACATGGTGATCGAATACCTGAAGGACGACCGGCTGTACGTTCCTTCGGACCAGGTCGACCTCGTCAGCAAGTACATCGGCGGTGAGGCCCCCCGGATATCGAGGCTCGGGTCGTCCGACTGGGCCAAGACCAAGTCTCGAGTGCGGAGGCAGGCCCGCAAGATCGCGATCGAGCTGGTGAAGCTCTATGCCGAGCGGATGGGTCGTGCAGGGCACGTGTTCCCGGCCGACACCCCGTGGCAGCGAGAGCTGGAGGACGCCTTCCCTTACGAAGAAACACCCGACCAGCTCCGGGCGATCGACGAGATCAAGGACGACATGGAGTCGCAGAAGGTCATGGACAGGCTGGTCTGCGGCGATGTCGGTTACGGCAAGACCGAAGTCGCCGTGCGAGCGGCGTTCAAAGCGGTCACCGCCGGCAAGCAGGTCGCGGTGTTGGTACCGACCACGATCCTCGCCCAGCAGCACCACTCGACCTTCGCCGACCGCATGAGGGGGTTCCCCGTGCGCGTCGAGATGCTGTCCCGGTTCCTCTCGCCATCGGAGGCCAAGAAGGTGATCGCCGACGTGAAGGCCGGGAAGGTCGACGTGATCGTGGGCACCCACCGTCTGTTGGGCAAGGACGTCCAGTTCGCCGATCTGGGCCTCGTGATCGTCGACGAAGAGCAACGTTTCGGCGTGGAGCAGAAGGAAAGGTTGAAGGACCTTCGCAGGAACGTCGACGTGCTCACGCTCACGGCAACTCCGATCCCTCGCACCTTGGAGATGGCGATGTCGGGCATCCGCGATATGTCGGTGATCGATACACCTCCGGAAGACCGGCACCCCGTCATGACCTACGTCGGCGAATACGACGATCTGACGGTTGCCTCTGCCATCCGACGGGAGTTGCTGCGCGACGGGCAGGTCTTCTACGTCTTCCCACGCGTCGCGACGATCGAGCACGCGGCTCGCCGTGTTCAGGAGCTCGTTCCGGATGCCAGGGTTGCGATCGCTCACGGTCAGATGGACGAACGCGCACTCGAACAAGCGATGGTGGACTTCGCCGACAAGAAGACGAACGTGTTGGTTTGCACGACCATCATCGAATCGGGACTGGATATGCCGACGGTCAACACGATGATCGTCGAGCGGGCCGACATGCTCGGCCTCTCGCAGCTCTATCAGTTACGTGGGCGCGTGGGCCGGGCGCATGAGCGCGCCTACGCGTACCTGTTCTTTCCGCAGGATCGGTCCATGACCGAGGGTGCGCACGAACGGCTCAAGACGATCGCCGAGCACACGGGGCTGGGATCAGGCTTCCGCATCGCTATGAGAGATCTGGAGATCCGAGGTGCCGGCAACCTCCTTGGAGCCGAACAGAGCGGTCACATCTCCGAGGTCGGCTTCGATCTGTACGTGAAGATCATGGCGTCCGCGGTGGACGAGGCCAAAGGTCTGCCGTGGCAGGAGGACGGCGAGGTCCGCATCGATCTTCCGCTCCAGGCCTTCATCCCCAAGTCCTACGTCGCCGACGAGAACCTGAGGCTCGAGGCCTACCGGCGGATCGCCTCGGCCCGCCAGCCCGACGACCTTCAGGAGGTTCGAACCGAGCTCGCAGATCGTTACGGCGCGCCACTTCCCGAACCGGTCGAGGCGCTGTTCGAGCTGGCCGCGTTGCGAGGACTGATGGTGGAAGCCGGGATCGACGAGGTCGCCACCGTAGCCCGGAACCTCAGGATCAAACCGATCGATCTGCCGGACAGCAAGCAGGTCCGGCTGCAGCGGATACTCCCTCAGGCCGAGTGGCGCCCGACCACCGCCACGCTCCTCGTGCCCGAACGCTACCTGCCCTCCGACGGCGTCGTGGCGTGGGTGACCGACCTGCTGAAGCAGTTAACCTCCACCTCATGAAGTTTCCCTATCCCATCAAACGATCCGTGCCTGCGCGCGTCGTAGCCGTGGTCGCCGCTCTGTCCCTGTCGGCCTGCGGGGGCTTGACCAACACTGCCGCGGCGACGGTCTGGGGCGAGGACATCCCCGCCGAGGCGGTGGAGGCGCAGCTCGAGGAGTTCCGTTCGACGCCTCGCTACGCACAGCTGTCCGACCAGGAAGACATCGACCAGGTCGAGCGTCAGTTCCTCCAAGGGATCCTGGCGGGGATGGTTCGCCGTGCCCTGCTGGAGCCGATCGCGGAGCGTGAGGGCGTGTCGGTGAGCGATGCCGACGTCGATGCCGAGATCGAACTGATCAAGGCCGACTTCCCCGACGAGACCGCCTTCGAGGAGGCTCTTAAGGAACAGGCGCTGACCGAGGAGAGACTGCGCGAACTGATCGCCGACCGGATGCTCGAAGACCGCATCCGCGAGAAGGTCACCGCAGAGGCCGGCGTAAGTCAGGATGAGGTGGTCGCTTACTACGACGAGAACATCGAGGACTTCCAGGAGACCTGTGCCCAACACATCCTCATAGAGTCGGACGCCGAGGCACGGATCGTCGCCGCTCAACTCCAGCGGGCGAAGCCGTCGAAGATCGACGGATTGTTCAAGCGGCTCGCAGCGGAGAGGTCTAGGGACTCTGCCAGCGCACCTAACTCCGGCGATCTGGGTTGCGTCCCGCCCGGCCAGTTCGTGCCCGAGTTCGAAGAAGCGATGAACGAGCTTGAGATCGGCGAGATCTCCGATCCCGTCCAGACGCAGTTCGGTTTCCACGTGATCCGTGTGAACGAACGCCGGACCGTGCCCTTCTCCCAGGTGGAAGCTCAGATCTTCGAGCAACTCTCCGGCACCTCGCAGGACGACGCGTGGGAGGCATTCATCACCGGTCTCTACGAGGAGGCCGACGTGGAGATCGACCCCCGTTACGGCGTGCTCGATGTGGTCACGGGACAGATCCTCGATCCCGACGCGAGTTCGGTGCCGGGCGCGCAGGCGCCCAAGGCAACCGAGCCGACGGCCGCCCCGGAGATAGAGGCTCCGCAGCCCTAGTGGACGCTTCCTTGCTCGTCGTTCCGCTGGCGGTCGACGAGTGCGAGCACCTGACCTTGGGGGAGTGGGACCGGCTGCTCGGCCGTGAGCTGGTCATTTTCGAGGTCTCAAACCACCCACTGCGGGATCGACTTGAAAGCGCAGGCGTCGCCACCACCGTTCTGGCGGAGACCCCCGACGTGACCCGCTCTTCTTGGGCCCTGGTCTGCGATCCCCGCTCGGACCTTGTCGCCGAACTCGCCGAGGCGGGCGCCCGGGTGGCATCGGGGTCTGCGAACCCGCCGGACAACCTGGCGGCCGCCCGGGGCGCATATGTCGGCCGCAAGGCGCAAGCCGCTCTGGGTGCACTCGTTCTGACGATGGCCAGGCTCCGCGGGAAAGACGGTTGTCCCTGGGACGCGAAGCAGACGCACGAGAGCCTTCAACAGCACCTGCTCGAAGAGGCTCATGAGGTGCTCGAAGCGATCGACCACGGCCAGACGGGCGCCGCCCTCGAAGAGGAGCTGGGCGATCTGCTCCTGCAGGTGATGTTCCACAGCGAACTGGCCGCCGAAGAGGGCCGCTTCGACATCGCCGGTGTGTCCGAGGTCATCGTGGCCAAACTCGTTCGACGGCACCCGCACGTGTTCGGAGACGTCGTCGTGGAAGACGCTGCCGAGGTCATCACGAACTGGGAGAAGATCAAGAAGGCCGAAGGCAAGGGCTCCAACACGGACGACCCTTTCGCCGACATCCCCGGCTCTCTGCCCGCCCTGGTGGTCGCCTCGAAGACCTTCAAGAGGGCGCAGGGGCTCGACTTCCACGTGGACGAACCCGAGGCGATGGACCGAGCGAAGGCAGCCCTCGAAGCCGACGACCTGGGGGCCGCGATCCTGTGGCTGGTGGCGGTGGCTCGAGCCCGTCACATAGACGCCGAAGGCGCCCTGCGCCGAGACGGCCAGGCCCGAGATCGCCAGCGAGAGCGCCGCGAGGGCGACGGTGTAGAGCAGGAACCAGCGGTTGCGCCGCGCGTCACGCAGCTCCTTGGCTGCGAAGG